>JBDKTZ010000214.1:0-7817 GCA_039679975.1 Prolixibacteraceae bacterium | reverse complement strand
TTAACCGTGAGATCAGGGAGAATGAGGCTTATACCCAATATGCCCTGGGGCGGTTCAGTCACAGTGACAGGTTTCCTGACAACAGACTGAATTCAAATGGGTATGTTACCAACCGTCTCCCTTTGTGGGTAAAACCTGACTCGCTTTTGACGTTGCGGCAGGTGATGTCGGCTATGCGCGACCATTATGAAGACACGCCGCTCGACATGCGCAATGACCCGGGAGCCGGACCGTTTAAATTGCCCTATCGCTGGCGGCCGATGGAATTTAAGGTAGACAGCGTGACCTATCTTTGCGAGCGGGCCATAGCCACCCAGCAAACCGGTTACAGTTTTGTGGCTCAGTCGCGGAGTTGGCTGCCTTCGCCTATTGGCGGCATTTTTTGGTTTGGTACAGATGATACCGATGGTTGTGTATATGTTCCTATGTACTGCGGGATCAGAAACATCCCTGAAAGTTATGCATGGGGAAACGGCTCCATGATCAGCTGGTCGGAAACGTCTGCATTCTGGACTTTTAACCAGGTGAACAATTGGGCCTATACCCGGTATAACATGATCCACCCTGAAATTGAAGAATATCAGGCGAGGCTGGAAAAGCAATTCATCGACGAAGTCGGTGTGACAGACAAGCAGGCGTCTTCGCTGTACGCCGGCGATGAGCAAAAGGCACGCGATTATCTTACCGCATATGTCGTTCATACGGGAAACAAACTTGTTGGTGACTGGAAGGAGTTTTACCGGTATCTGTTCATGCGTTACATGGATGGGAACCTGAAAGCTGCTGAAGACAGGAAGTTGCCGGATAACGGGAACGGAAAGAACATTCCGAAAAAGCCGTCGCATCCGGGGTATGGTAAGGAATGGGAACGGGTCATGATCCAGGGAACGGGTGACAGGCTGAAAGTTCATGATTAAAATTTAAAAAAATAAACTCCTGCTGACATACTGTTGTCAGTTCCTCCTGTTTTCTTTGTCACTACAATCCTGAAGTATGAACGAAGACAAAGAAAAACAATCTGTTTCTATGGTCAGCAATTTCGCATGGATCAATGAACTAAGCCTGCGAATCCTCTTAAAAAAGCCGGGATATGCAGGAGAGTTCCCTGTTCGGGTTCTTCCGTCTCAGGGGCAGGAGATATGGGTATACAATAGCGAGAAAAATGAAGCGGATGAGCCTGTTCTGCTTTCAATGATCCGTTCGGTCCGGAAGGGTAAAACGGAGGATCTGCAAAAATGGGGCGAACTGCAAATGATCGTTTCCGATTATACAGGGTTCTGGAGCCGGCTTGGGATCAGTTATACGCGGATGCTCCTTCGGACAGAAAACAGGGATTATTCTGTGATGGTGATCCGGTTCCGAAGTACTTTTCTGATATCTTTGAAAGCGTGCTGATTTTTATCACAGCCTGTCCAACAACAAGTTATTATTTTTGTTCAGATCATTATACTTAGTTTTAGGGTCTATGATGAACCGGATAGAGCGACTCAATGCGATCATGATCCATCTTCAGAGCAAGAGGGTGGTAAAAGCTTCCGAACTTGCCGACCGGTTTGGGATCAGTCTTCGTACAGTTTACCGCGATGTGAGGGCGTTGGAGAAGGCGGGAGTTCCCATTGGCGCCGAGGCCGGTACGGGTTATTTTCTTACCGATAATTTTCATCTTAACCCGGTTCGTTTTACGCTTCAGGAGGCTTCGGCCCTGCTGATGGGTGAAAAGCTGATGGACAGCATGTCGGATATGGAAACATGTGATCATTATCGATCAGCTGTTTTTAAGATCCGCGCGATCTTAAAGCAAACCGAAAAAGATTACCTCGAGTCATTGTCAGAATCCATTTCCGTACGGCACTGGGCTGCAGCGTCACCTTCGTATGGGAATCTGTTCCTTTCAGAGATCCAGCAGGCCATAGCCCGCCGTCAGGTTGTGGAACTGGTTTATAATGCCAAATATACGAATGAGTTAACCACCAGAAAGGTTGAACCAATCGGTTTGTGGAACTATGATGCCCGCTGGCACCTCATCGCGTGGTGCAGGCTCCGGCAGGGTTATCGCGACTTCCGGCTCGACCGGGTAGAATCATTGCTTCTCTCTGATGAAACTTTTACAGATAAGAAGCATATCAGCATGAGCGAGTACTTTTCACAGTATTCATTTTTGTCGGGCGACGTGAACATCATGCTCCTCATCAGGCCGGAGCAATTCAACTTACTGGAAGAAGGGAAATCCTGGTACGGGTTAAGGGAGGAGAAGGCACTTCCGGGAGGGACCCTTCAATTAAGTTTCGCCAATAATGATCTCGAGGGCTTTGCACGCTGGCTTGTGTCGGCAGGTGCGAACGTCGATATTGTTTTTCCCGGTGAACTGAAGGAAATATTAGTTGAGCGTGTGAAAAAGCTGTCTGCTTACCTTCGTTAAGATCACGCTTCAGTCTCCTCCCGTCTCTTCCGTTTAATTTTATCTCTCGCGCGAAAAAATGTTTATTTGATTTCTATTGTTTTTCCCGCAAAATTCCCGAATGTTTCGGTCGAGGCGGCAATTTCTTCCCGGACATCGTTGCTTAACCCATTAAACGGATTGATCTCCACAGTGATTTTGTCTTTTTGAACAGTCCTTTTCCATAATCCCGTTACTTTCCCGTTCACCACGATCACCGGATAGAAGATGCCGTTTACGGAGATCACTTGTTTTGTCAGGTGTTTGTCCATCAGTGCACTCCTGTCCCGATAAGCGATGACGTATTCGTCAAAAGCCGGTAGCAGCCAGGCGGATCGTTTCGGTCCGCGGAGGGCTGAAGGCAATTTGTCAGGCAGATAATAAGCCTGACCATCGAAGTTTTCCTGCCGGAGGAATGGTTTTGCTGCTTCAAGCCCTTTCCGGGCGTCACTGACCGACAGACCAGACCACCATACAAAATCATTCAGTGTAGCAGGTCCCCGGCTTTGGAAATACCGTCCGGCCAGTTCACACAGGGCTTCCTCCCTGTTTTTTGCCGGTTGATTGGGGGGAACAGCCTCATCCAGCAGGGTAAACGTGAATTGTTTTTGCCTGCGGGGGCCGAAACAGATGAGCTGTTCCAGCGCAGCGCGCTGAAGCAGATGAATGAAACGCTGTCCGGTGGTGGAAATACCGGCATTTTCATAAATTTCAATCAGTTCATCGCGGGTTAGTTGTTTACCCCCTTCCAGAGCCTGTAACAAAATGTTATTGCTTTTGGTGAACGTTTCTTCGTCCAGCTCCAGTTGTCTGTTCCGGGGCATCCCGGCTTTGATCAGCCGGGGACCCAGCAGAGCGAGCATCCACCGGATGTCGGCAGCAGTTGTCAGATGAAGCGTTCCCCTCATGATCCAGCTTCTGATAATCCGGAATTCCCGTATTGCTTCTTCGGTTTTTTCTTCAGTCAATCCCGGGAGGCGAACTCCGATAGCCCATCGGGAACTGAGATAATCCTGTCCCTGCAGAGCGCCCATCCAGGATACTACCTCTTCTTCGTTCTGTTTCCCCCAGGGAATCAGGTGCTGGATAAGGAGCCTGACAGCAGTAAGTTCTTGTTGTGTCATTGGTCAAATTTAATCAATTCTTTCCTTCCGCTCAAGTCAATTAGCAAAATGGCCGGAAAAAAGGAGGATGGAATTGGCTATGCGTCGTGTATTTCTTATCTTGTAATCGGTTTTGTTTTCCGGATGAATAAAAAAAAGACTTATGCTTGCTTCCATCAGATTCCTATTCGGCGTTTTTGTATTTCTTATTTTATTATCGTGTCAAAAGGAGGGTGGTCCGGATCCCGTTTGGCCTGAAACCGGTTTTGAGACAAAGCCCTGGACCAGATGGTGGTGGCATGGGAGCGCGGTTGACCGGGCCGGGTTGACATCGAACATGGAAGAAATTGCAAAAGCAGGTTTCGGGGGCGTTGAAATTACGCCGATTTACGGTGTAAGGGGCCGCGAAGAGCAGTCGATCAGATTTTTATCGCCCGAATGGATGAAGATGCTGGACCATACGTTGAAAGAAGGTAAGCGGTTGGGGCTGGGTGTGGACCTGGCGAATGCATCGGGATGGCCTTTTGGCGGGCCCTGGATCGAGGATGAGCATGCCTGCAAGAATGTCTGCTACAGGAAATATCGTTTGAAAGGCGGTGAATCGCTTCGGGAGAAGATCGAACTGATCCAGGAACCGTATGTGCGGGCCGTGGGCCGCCAGGTGGATATCCGGGATATCCGGTATCCCCTCAGCAGTAATCCAAACCTGCAGGAGCCGGCTCTTGATCAGGTGCGCTTCAGAAAGGCATTGCCGCTTCAGTCGCTGATAGCCTATGGTGACAGCGGGCAGGTGATCGAACTGACCGGCCGGACAGGTGCGGACGGGGTTTTAGACTGGAAGGCCCCTGCGGGGACCTGGCGCTTGTACGCGGTTTTCCAGGGTTGGCACGGGAAGCAGGTAGAGCGGGCCGGGAAAGGCGGAGAAGGGAACGTGATCGACCATTTTTCGGAAGAGGCCACGCGAAAATTCCTCAGCGTTTTCGATAATAATAAGGGGAATACCGATGTGACGGGTCTGCGGGCTTTCTTTAATGACTCCTATGAAGTAGACGACGCCAGTGGCGAGTCGGACTGGACTCCGTTATTCTTTGAGGAATTCCAAAAGAGGAGGGGATACGACCTGAAAGGCTGCCTTCCTGCATTGTTCGGGGATGATTCGGAAGAAATGAACAGCCGGGTGCTTTGTGACTACCGCGAAACGATCTCTGATTTACTGCTCGATCGGTTTACAAAGGTTTGGGATGAGTGGGCCGGGAAGCATCAGGCGCAGATCCGCAACCAGGCTCACGGATCACCGGCGAATATCCTTGACTTGTATGCAGCGAGCGATATACCGGAGACCGAAGGGACAGAACTGATGCGGATTAAAATGGCCACCTCGGCCGGGCATGTTTCCGGAAAATCCCTGATTGCCTGTGAGGCGGCAACCTGGCTGAACGAGCATTTTCTCGCCACCTTGTCTGAAGTGAAACAGAATGCCGACCGGTACCTGACAAACGGTGTCAACCACATCGTTTATCACGGGACGCCTTATTCTCCGGCATCTGAACCCTGGCCCGGGTGGTTGTTTTACGCCGCAGTGCATTTCGCTCCCACCAACCCGTGGTGGGACGACCTGAAAGCGATCAATGACTATATTACGCGTTGCCAGTCGTTCATGCAAAAGAGCCTGCCGACCAATGATATCCTGGTTTATTTCCCGATTTACGACAGCTGGTCGGAAAAAGGGAAAAGCCGGCTGGTGCATTTTGGGAAGGCTGATGAGCCGCTGACCAAGGAACTCAGTGAGATGTTGATTTCCAAAGGGTATACCTTCGATTATATATCGGACCGGCAGATCCGTGAGCTCTCGGCCGACAAGACCTATCTCAAATCGAAAGGTGCGAATTACCGGACGATCCTGGTTCCTTCATGCAGCTACATGCCCGCGGAAACGATGCAAAAACTGGTTGCCCTCACCGAATCGGGAGCAAAGATCATCTTTCGGGACCATCTGCCGGGCGATGTTCCCGGGTTGGCCAGGCTGAAAGAACGCCGGCAGGTCTTCCGCAAACTGACCGATTTGAAGAATTTCAAGGAAGTGGCCGGTATCCGGGTACTCAGTCAAGGGGAGGGGCAGATGCTGATGGGTAGCGACATACCTGATCTTTTATCGGTGCTGGATATTTTCCCTGAAGAAATGGCACAGCTTGGGTTGTGGTTTAACCGGGTTAAACGGGTTCAGGGCACCTGCTACCTGATCGCTAACCAGAGTGAAAAAAAGGTTGACCAGTGGGTGACCATCCGTTCGGGAGATAACTATGCTGCCTGGTTCAATCCGATGAACGGGCATATCACCAAAGCGCGGATCGAGAAAACCGGCGATCGGGAAGCACGCGTCTACATGCAGTTTAATCCGGGTGAAACGATGATCCTGCAGGCTTATCCTTATCCGCTTCGTCTGGCGGAGCAGCCGGTTTACAAGGAGCTCACCTCAAGGACGGCACTGGAAGGAGAATGGGAGGTTGAGTTTATATCGGGGGGTCCGGTGTTGCCTGCATCGTATAAAACAGCTGAACCAGGCTCCTGGACCATGCAGTCGGACGAGGCGAAGAAATTTTCCGGAACTGCGGGTTATACGATCAGGTTCGGGAAACCGGCCGCTGAAGCTTCTGCCTGGGAGCTTGACCTGGGGCGGGTATGCTCATCTGCGACGGTGTTGCTGAACGGCGAAAGGTTGGGTACGCTGGTGGGGCCAACCTGGAAGCTGGTTATCGGGTCCGCTCAATTAAGAGACACGAATGTGCTGGAGGTGCGGGTAACCAATCTGATGGCGAACCGGATCATTGATATGGACCGGCAAGGAATAAATTATAAGAAGTTCTATAATGTCAATTTTGCTGCGAAGTGGCGCGAGAACGTGGGTAAAGACGGGTTGTTTACGGCTGCAGGGTGGGAGCCCCATGAGTCGGGACTCATCGGACCAGTATACCTGAGTCCGTTGGAAGAGGATCGCCTCGAGCGGTAAGCAGTTAATAAGGCTTTTTCCTCACTTAACTGACGCGAGCGTCGTTCCAGCTGCCGATTATTGATTCGTTGAATATTCCGTTTAGAAGTTCATGTTTATCAACTTTAAAGTTGTATAATGTAAAAATACAACGTATACATTTATTTATCATCCACAGCGGAGTGGTGACAGACATGACCAATTGCTCTAAAAACGAGCGATAACTATTCTTTGTAGGATGAAGATTACACAAAAAACTGTAACTTCGCTTGTAAGAGGGTTACTAAAATGACTGCACAACACAATGAAAACAAAAGAACAATATATTCATCTACTGTCTGAGTTTCGAAAGTCGAGAGGTCCCGTTTATGGGATCACGAGAATAGGCATTTTCGGATCCGTAGCCAGAGGAGAACAAAAAGAGGGAAGTGATGTCGATATTTGTTACGAAGGAGAACCATTAAGCTTATTTCGTTTGGCGGCGCTTAAGGAAGAACTCGAAACCACACTCGAAAGCCCCGTTGATATTGTACGGATTCGAAAATCGATGAACCAGCTTTTGGAAAGAAGGATAAAAAGAGATGGCCTTTATGTTTGACAAGGATCTCGCATATAACCTTGCGTGCTTAATCACTGAAAACCTGGAAATTATTCAACAGAGAACCTCAGGTGTATTATCTGCCGACGACTTTTCTGCTTCGGAATCTGGCATGATCCTGCTAGATAGTGTATGTATGAAGTTGGTAGCTGTTGGAGAGAGTATAAAGAACCTGGATAAAATTACTAATAAGGAACTCCTGTGTCAGTATCCTCAAATAAATTGGAAACAAGCAATGGGCATGAGGGATATCATTGTTCACCATTATTTTGATACGGATGCAGAACAGATCTACAAAACGCTCAAGGAGGATATCCCGTTGCTATTAAATGTTTTGGGCGAGATTAGGAATGGGCTAATAATTTGATTGATTTGAACCAGCCTGACGTTACTGTCCCTTCGCGGTAAGGTACATTGATTTTTTGCTGAATTGCCGAAGCCTGTCTGGACAAATATAACAGCAGTCTGGCTTTTTCCTCACTTAACTGACACGAGCGTCGTTCCAGGTCGGGGACCTCTATGTTTCCTGTTTTACCAGCCTGGTCAGGAAGGTAGGTGTGCCGGTCCGGAACCAGTAGTTGGCAAATTCATACCAACGAGCAAAGGGTATCAAATTTTATGGTGATGGCATATGCGGAAGGAATTTGATCATGACTTTTAGTCGCCTTTAATCATCTATGTACTTCCGGATTT
>JBDKTZ010000108.1:0-3010 GCA_039679975.1 Prolixibacteraceae bacterium | reverse complement strand
TCGGGAATAACGATTTGCTTTCAATTACCAGGCCTGATGTTATTCGCGGGATCCATACCGAATTTCTGGAAGCCGGCGCCGATATAATCGAGACGAACACCTTCAACGCTAACCGGATTTCTCAGGCCGATTATCATACGGAAAAATGGGTGTACGCGATGAATCTGGCCTCGGCGAATCTGGCCCGGGAAGTTGCTGATGAGTTTACGAAGAAGACGCCTGGGAAACCACGCTTCGTCGCGGGAGCCATTGGTCCGACAAACAAAACGTTATCGCTTTCACCCGATGTGAACGATCCGGGTTACCGGGCTGCAGACTTTGATTCGGTGAAGGAAGCGTACCGCGAACAAATCGAGGGTCTGATCGATGGCGGTGTCGATTTGCTCCTTGTTGAAACCATTTTTGACACCTTGAATGCCAAGGCTGCTCTTTTCGGCATTGAAGAAGTACTTGAAAAGCGGGGAATCCGTTTACCTGTTATGGTTTCAGGCACCATTACCGATGCCAGCGGACGCACCCTTTCGGGACAAACGGTTGAAGCGTTCCTCAATTCCGTGCGGCATATCGATCTGCTCAGTATCGGACTTAACTGCTCGCTTGGCGCGAAGGATATGAGACCCTATCTGAATGAACTGGCTCAGAAGGCGCCATTTTATATCAGCGCTTATCCCAATGCAGGTCTGCCGAACCAGTTTGGAGAATATGACGAAACACCTGAAGAAATGGCTGTTCAGGTGAAGGATTTCTTGGACAACCATTTTGTCAATATCATAGGTGGCTGCTGCGGGACAACTCCCGGGCACATTCACCGGTTTGCCGGCATCGCGGCCGCTGCGCAGCCCCATGTCAAAGCAAAAAAAGATCAGATGACCCGTTTCAGCGGGCTGGAGCCGGTAACCCTGACTCCTGAAACCAACTTTGTAAATATTGGCGAACGCTGCAATGTGTCGGGTTCACGGAAATTTGCACGTCTTATCCGGGAAGAAAAATACGAAGAAGCGCTGGCTGTTGCCCGTGAACAGGTTGAAAACGGTGCGCAGGTGATCGATGTGAACCTTGACGATGCGATGCTCGATGCCAAAAAGGAGATGGTTACATTCCTGAATCTGCTCATGGCTGAGCCCGACATTGCCCGCTTGCCCGTCATGGTCGATTCGTCGAAATGGGAAGTAATCGAAGCGGGACTGAAGTGTCTCCAGGGAAAGGCCATTGTCAACTCGATCAGTATGAAGGAAGGGGAAGAGCAGTTCCTGGAACAGGCGCTCAGGGTGAAACGTTACGGAGCTGCGGTGGTCGTAATGGCTTTCGATGAAAAAGGGCAGGCCGACAGTTACGAACGGCGAATTCAAATCTGCGAACGTGCGTACAATCTGCTCACGGGAAAGATAGGCTTCCCTCCCGAAGATATCATTTTCGATCCCAACATCCTGACCATCGGAACGGGAATGGAGGAGCACAATAATTATGCGGTCGACTTTATCAACGCGGTAAGATGGATCAAGGCCAATTTGCCGTTTGCCCGCACCAGCGGAGGGGTAAGTAACGTATCGTTCTCTTTCAGAGGCAATGACCTAGTAAGAGAAGCGATTCACTCGGTTTTCCTGTTCCACGCCATCAAAGCCGGACTGGATATGGGGATCGTTAATCCTGGGATGCTTCAGATCTATGATGAGATTCCGAAAGACCTGTTGGAACGCGTTGAGGATCTTGTACTCAACCGTCGTCCTGATGCGACAGAACGGCTCCTGGAATTCGCGCAAACGCTGAAGGAAGGAGATGAGAAAATCGTTCACCGGGATGAGTGGCGCGGACTGCCGCTCGAGAAGCGTCTGGAATATGCCCTGGTAAAGGGGATTGCCGATTACGTCGAAACTGATTTGGCCGAGGCCTTGCCTCGTTATCAGCCAACACTGAATATTATTGAAGGTCCGCTGATGGACGGGATGAATGTGGTAGGCGACCTGTTCGGCTCGGGAAAAATGTTCCTTCCTCAGGTCATTAAATCGGCCAGGGTCATGAAAAAAGCTGTGGCCTTTTTGCTGCCCTATATCGAAAAAGACAAGGAGAAGTATGCCAATCAGCAAACCCGGCGCAAAAAAGTGCTGATGGCCACTGTGAAAGGCGATGTGCACGATATCGGAAAAAATATCGTGGGGGTTGTTCTGGGCTGCAATAACTATGAAGTCATCGACCTGGGAGTAATGGTGCCTACCGAAAAAATACTTGAAACAGCACGACAGGAAAAAGCGGATATCATTGGCGTAAGCGGGCTGATTACTCCTTCACTGGAAATCATGGCCACCGTTGCCGCGGAAATGGAACGGCAGGGGTTTACCTTGCCCTTGCTGATCGGTGGTGCGACAACTTCGAAAATCCATACCGCGGTGAAAATTGCACCCAATTATTCACATCCGGTGGTTCACGTTAAGGATGCCAGCCGAACGGTCAATGTAGTGGCAAATTTGTTGGCAGATAATAAGGACTATATCCGGTCGGTGAGTGATGAATACGAACAGATCAGACAATTTCAGGGACAGCGAAAGGCAAAGGATTACCTGACCCTGGAAGAAGCGCGGCAAAACCGGTTCCGGATTGACTGGAGCAGGAATGAAATATATAAACCCAATGTAACCGGAATCCATGAATTGATCGATTTTCCGATTGCCGAACTTCGGGAATACATCGACTGGAATTTCTTCTTTTTTGTATGGGAACTGAAAGGCCGTTTTCCCGATATCCTGCATGACGAACTGCAGGGAGAACAGGCCCGGAAAGTATATGACGACGCACAGAAAATGCTCGATGAGATCATTGAAAAGAAGATGATCCGGGCGAACGGGATTTTTGGGATCTGGCCTGCCCATTCGGCAGGAGATGATATCGTGCTGTTCGGGGATGAATTGTGTACGAACGAAATCGGACGGTTCTACCATTTGCGGCAGCAGGAAAAGAAAAAGGAAGGGTCTCCGAACTTCTGCCTGTCCGATTTTGTGGCGCCGCGGGAGGTTGG
>JBDKTZ010000557.1:0-2249 GCA_039679975.1 Prolixibacteraceae bacterium | reverse complement strand
AAGCTTTCAGCTGGGCTTCTCTCAGGAAAGCGGAGTTCACTCCTCCGCCATATACAAAGGGTGCAATCTGCATATAATAGAAAGGAAAGTCGCCGATTCCCCACTCATCGCGCCAGTTCTGAATAAGGCCCGGCATCAGTTTCTGATACTCCTTGTATTCGTTGCGGTTCGATTCTCCCTGATACCAGATGCCACCTCTCAGGGCATACCCAACCATGGGTTTGATCATGGCATTATAAAGAACTGTCGGTATCTGCGGAGAAAGCTTACCTGTCTGGTTCTTGTCGGGAAGGGGAACGAAATCGAATTTCTTGATACCGTTTTCGCTGATCCAGGGTTCGATGCGGGTCCCGCCCCAACTCGAGTTGATCAGTCCCACCGGCACACCCAGTGCTTTCTGCAACATGCGCCCGAAGTAATAGGCTGTAGCGCTGAAATTGGCTACGTTTTCGGGAGCACACTCTGCCCACTGACCTGTAAAATCATCAAGGGGTTCCAGACTCGTATTCTTAGTCACTGTAAATAACCGGATCAACTCGTTCGCTGAGTTCGCGATCGCTTCATTTGATCCGGTAACCGGCTGATTTCTGAAACCTTTCACCGGCATTTCCATGTTGGACTGGCCTGAACAAACCCAGACTTCGCCGATGAGCACGTCGTTCAACTTCAGTTCTTTTCCATCGGAAATCGTAATGGAATAAGGTCCGCCGGCTTTCGGTGTTTTCACTTTCAGCTTCCAGTTGCCATTGTTGTCGGCACGCGTACTGTAACTTTTCCCATCCCAGGATGTTTTCACACTCACATTTTTTGAGGGAGATGCTTTTCCCCAGACGGCAGCATCGGTTTGCTGCTGCAATACCATATGGTCGCCAAAGATGGCCGGGAGTTTCACTTCGGCTTGCATAGAGACCGAGATCAGCAGTGCTGCAATGAACATGCTGAAAAAGCGCAGAATTGTTTTGGTCATAAATTAGATTATTAGATTATTAGAAAATAGAGTCATATCTATAGGTGACAAAGGTGCAAATAAACAAAAAACTTCCCGTAATCGGGGAAGGCACCGGCTGTTTTTCAACTCCTGAACGCTATTTTTCCGGCACACATTTTCTATTGAAGGCAGTGAACGCTGGTTTTTTTCAGTTTTTGACAGAAAATTCCGGACTACTTTTACCTGGCTTTGCGTATTTTCCGGAGCAGCTCTTTATCGGTTATTTCCTTCGACTGGAGGTAACCGAGGGCCTTTTTGACAATGAACGGATTGTCATGGTCGAGCAGTGAGGCGATCAGACCGGCAGTCTGTTCGTCACCTATAGACTGTTTTTCAAATAATCTCAAGGTCAAATCGACCAGTTCGGCATTCATTTGAGGCATTTGTGCAGCCAGCGTGTGTGCTGCACAGGCATGGATGCGGACGCCGTTGCCCAGCCGCTCCAGCAACTTCCGCCTGTTCAGATAGGCCATCTGTGAAAAGCCGGAGATCAGCCTGTTCTGGACGTCTTCGCGGCCAAGGATCGAATCGGGCACAGCAGCGAGCGCCTGAACGGCGAGGATGCCCTTGTCATTCAGGATCAGACCGGCCATCTGTTCCCGGAGAGGGCTGCCCCACTGCAGCTCAGGTCCCATATTTTCGAGGGTCCAGTACTTGTCTTCAAAGTCAGGACTTTTCAGCAGTTCGGCGGCCAGTTCATCGGACAGGCGGCTACGTGTATAGTTCCGGATTTCCTTTTGCGTTTCGCCATAGATCAGGTGCCACAGGGTGTAGGTGGTGTAAACCGCGTCGGGCACGACCTCCTGTTTCACCGCGGCCAGGGTTGCCGCGCTGATCCCGTCCACCTCCTCCTTCTTTTCAGTCATCAGCTCATCCATGCGGTATTGCTGCAAAACTGAATTGGAGTTGGCGAGGATTTCATGCAGCCGCCGGTAATCTTCCTCTTTAAACGGCACATGTTCGGTTTTGCTCAGGAATTCCCCATCGGGAAGGATAAAGCCCCAATACCGGCCGGTGGCGGTCCAGAACAGGATAATGCTGAGGCGCCGGCACTCTCCGTCGATGCATACACCCGTACTGATGTCGCGCGAGTAGCCCTGAAGAAGGCCCCGCGGGGTCCGGTACACGGCCAGGGTGTCGCCGGCCACGGTGTCCCGGAAGTTGATCCATTTTGCTGTGCGCAACAGCGAGTCGGCAGCAAAAACCGGTGATACGAAAAGCTGTCTTCCGGGCAGCTTTTCGGTATTCCTGCCTGACAGGA
>JBDKTZ010000168.1:0-12538 GCA_039679975.1 Prolixibacteraceae bacterium | reverse complement strand
TTGCTCATGGGGCTGAGCCAGAGAATTTCCATGGTGTTATGCGGTTTGAAACTCGTAATTTGTGCACCATACAAACAGATGTCGGCATCTGCATACTTATTTGAGATCGTGGCAAAAATCAGGTCATTCTCCAGCTGGGCAAATCCCAATTCACCTTCTATGCTGAACTTTTCGTCCAATTCATCTATATCGATCATAGTCAATCACTTTATCTTAAAATTTTATTTTCCTCCTTCAACTTCTTCGAGATCATCGGTCAGATCATCGGTCAGATCTGTGTTCAGGAAGTCTCCTTCCTGCGGCAACAGCATGCGGAAATCGTTGATCTGGTCGAGCCGTAATGTCCCTTCTGTCATTTCAAACTCCAGAACATGTCCTCCAAAATTCTGGTCGTCCGATAAAAAATGCATATGATATCCGGGAACATTGATCCCGGTAACAAAGGGCGGACAGTAGAAACCGCTTAGGGTTCCGGTTACGGTCTGAGCCTCAAATTCAGGTTGTGCGGCCGCAATGCCCGATAGCGGAGGGTAAGGCTTCTGCTGGGCGGGGACACTCCTTGTTTTTATCCTGCTGAACGTGCCGTGCAGTCTGATTGCATAGAACAGGTTGGCGCTGATCATCAGGGTATCGACAGCTGTTTTAAAGTCGGTGTAGGACCACGCTTTTACAGTATAACTGACTTCAGGATGAAAGAATGTCACAGTTGCGAAAGGTGTCCGGACTTTTTGCTCAGGCTTGTATATTCTTCCGTCGGCCTTTATCTGATAAAACACTCCGTCCAGATAAATCATCTCGCCATCGAGAGCATGAAAAGTGCCTATCCCGAAGTCGCCATAGGCTGAGAGTATCGACAGGGGAGTAGTGCCGTCGTAGACACCTTGCATTAGAGCGTCGATGGTTGACACCTGAACAATTGCCTGCGAATGATCCTTTTCTTTTGCACAGGAGACGCAAAGCAGCAGAAGGAGCAGGTAAACGAATTTCGTCCCGGTTGTCACAGGAACGTGTAAAGACGGTCTGTTCATCCGATGAGATTCTTCGCCAGAAGGCAAAAGAGGACAGAAAAGCATAAACCGAAACCGATATGATTTCTGCCTGTGTTTTTTCAACATGATCAGGCCTGGATGGCAGTTTGTTTGTCGGCAAAAATACTGAAAATGGAACTAAATCCGGAAATATCAAAAATTTCCCGGATAGCAGGTTGCATTCCGTATAATTTCAGTTTTCCGCCCGAGGCCATCATTCTCTTCTGGATGGTGAGAAAAATACGGAGGCCCGAACTGCTGATGTAGTTCAGTTCGCTGCAGTCGAGGTAAATTTGCCTGGTATTCTCCTGGAGAGCTTCATTGACGGCATTTTCAAATTCATTGTAGTTGGTTGTGTCGATTCTTCCTTCAACCTGAATGTAAATTTCAGCACCATTGGCTTGAGTTGTAACTTTCATGTTCGTATCAGTTTATAGAAATAGGGTTAATTCCATTTTTTGATCAGGGTCAGCCTGTTTTTCCGGTCTTCCCTGCAGTATTTCACATCATCCATGATTTGTCTGATCAGAAAGATGCCCAGCCCGCCGATAGGTCGGTCTTCGACGGGAAGGTTAATATCAGGGTCTTCTTTTCGGGTGGGATCGTAAGGTTTCCCCTCATCCGAAATGACGATGGTTATCTCTTTTCCTTTCAGCGAGAATTCAATACCGATCTGATTTTCCGTGCCACTTTCAAAGGCATAAAAAATGACGTTCGAAAGGGCTTCTTCCAGGGCAAGATTAAGAGAAGGAACAAGAGCCGGGGGCAAATTCCATTCTTCTTCCAACCTTTCCAGAAAGCTTACGAGCCGGTTCAGTTCGCTTATTTTATTCTGAATTATCAGATTGTGATGTTTCTGAGTCTCTTCCATTATAGATTATGCTCATCATAGTTAAATCGTCTGACTGTATATAGCCGTTCACATGAAGCGAAACCTCTTTTGTCATTTTTTCAATCAGTTCCTTAGGCGAAGATACATTATTTTTTCGAAGGAATTCTATCAAATGATCGTCTCCGAAGAGTTTTCGTTCGCAATTTTCAGCTTCCGTAAGGCCGTCCGTGTAAAGAAAGAACTGATCGCCTGCCTCAATCTGCATAGTTTCGTCACGATATTCAAAATCTTCATACAGGAAGCCGTTGTTGTTTGGTTATCAAAATTAAAAATGAATTTTTCCAGGCAAGTTTACACATTTTCTGAGCCAGTCATGATAAAGTGCAAAGTATAAAGCCAGGTTCATGATCCAAATCACAACAAGGTTAAACGAAAAGGTCGGAACGACTCTTTTTCCGATTATTTTTTCAGACGAAAGAAAATGTGCGCGGCCGTTCCTGAAGTCGGGTTTTTTATAGACAGGAGCTACCTTTTGCATGAGTGCGTTGCGGGTTTCTCTGTAATATTCTTTTGATCCGGAGTTCATCATCAGATCCTCGAGCGCCTTGTTGTGATATTTCATTTTCTGCAGGTAGAGAAAATCGTTTCCCTCCGACTTCCGGACCTGACCGATCCCGGCGTCCTTTTCTTTTCTGATACGCTTATATTCCGTAAGATAATAATCTTTCAGACCTGCCAGATGTTGTTTTGCAGCCAATGCCACATCCGGATCGAAAGACTTCATACAGATCAAGTCGGTCCCGGTGAACGGATCCATAACTCCGGCCTGGTCCAGTTTGATCATTTCATGGCGGATCAGGGCAAGCCTATGACTGATCTCCTCTTCCGGTTTGTTCAGCTTCATCAACCCGTCAACATGATCGATGCGTCCGGTCAATTCCGCGATCAGCAGGTCTGAGTTGTATTTTGCCCGTCCCATTTGCTTTTCCTGGTCAAAAAAGCGGATCATGTAATTATTTCTGGTGTGTTGTTCAACCGCCAGAGCTTCGAAGGCCCAGCGCGACACCATTAATTCTCCTACAAAAGGAACGGCATCCTTATCGGCCATTTTATCCTGCAGATCGTCGAATTTAACGATCACGCCGCAAAGCAGTATCTGGGGAATCAGCAGGAGAGGGATCAATATGTAGATGGTCACCACCGAATCGAAAGCAGAAGAAATATTGAGGCCCATCATATTGGAAAATACCGCGACCGAAAAAAGCACCATCCAGTATGGCAGATTCATCCCGTGAATGTCAAGCATCAGATTGCCAACCGCTACAAAACAAAACGTCTGAAAGGCAGAAAGCAATACCAGAAAAAGGATCTTTGAATTCAGATAACTGAAGCGGCTGAGGTTAAGGAACGACTCCCGTTGAAGGATTTTCCGGTCTTTTATGATTTCTTCGGCGCTGACGCTCATTCCCATGAACAGAACGACCACGATGGCCATGAACAGGTATGAGATCAGATTTTTATTTTCGAAGAAGATGTATTCATTTTCTTCGGCAAAGCGGGTGAAGTATCCTACGATCAACGCCAACAAGGGGGCTTCAATTAAATTGATCAGTAAATATTGCTTGTCTGTCAGTTTGATCCGGAGGTTCCGCTTCATGAAAATTACAAACTGCTTCAGCCGGCCGGGCTTCTTAAATGACGATTTCGGATTCTCTGTTTCGGTAGTTATTTCTGACTGGTTTTCAGGTTCTATCTTTTCTTTATATCGCTGATACCAGTCATCGGGCGATAATTGCCGCTCGGTCATCAAGTTTCCGGACTCATCGATCTTCTTGGCTTCAACAATTTCCAGCACCTGTTCCGGATTCACATTGCCACACTGCAGGCATTCGCATTCTTCTGAGTTTACATGATCGATCGCCGTCTTGAAATAGATGATCGCGTCGAGCGGATTGCCGGTATAAATCGGCCTCCCGCCTTTATCCATGATCCAAAGCTTGTCGAACAGTTTAAAGATGGCAGACGAGGGCTGGTGAATGTTGACCATAATGATCTTGCCTTTTCGGGCCTGTGCCTTGAGCAGGAGCATCACTTTTTCCGAATCCATTGACGAGAGGCCGGAAGTGGGCTCATCGACATATAAGATGGCAGGCTCACGTATCAGTTCAAGGGCGACGTTCAACCTTTTTCGCTGGCCGCCGCTAATGGTCTTTTTGAGCGGACTCCCGACTTTCAGATCTTTGAATTCGTAAAGTTCCAGTTCGTGAAGGATTTGAGTTACTTTTTCATTAATCTGCCCTTCCGAAAATCCGTCAAAACAAAGTCTGGCATTATAATAAAGATTTTCCCATACGGTCAGGTCTTCGAACAGAAGATCGTCCTGGGGAACAAACCCGATCAATCCCTGGATTTCCTTTTTATTTTTATGGATATCCAAATCATTGATAAAAATATGCCCCTGGTCTACCGGTATGTTCCCGTTCAGAATATTAAGCAAGGTCGATTTGCCGACGCCGCTGCCGCCCATGATTGCGATAAGCTGACCCGAGCGCTCCGAGAACGAAAACCGGTATAAACCATTATTACTGTTCCTGAATTTGAACTCAATATTTTCACCCCGGAGCATAAAAGGCGCAGCATGCGCCTGATCAAAAAAGCATGCGGCGATATCCAGATAATACACAGGCTGAATTCTTGGCCCGCGAAGGATTCCTCCTTCCTTGAACGCATAAAAACGGTTGGGTATGATGGGGTTGCCTTCGAGTGAGAGTGTTTCCTTTCCTCTGAAATTGAAAATGTAACTTCCTGTCTGGTTCAGGTATAAAAACAATAGTTCACCATCCAGATTTTTTAACCGGATGTGTTTTAATTGTGTGTTCTTCGGCTTCTCTTCATTATTAATCAGGAGAAAATCAGGAGAACACAGCTGTTCAGGAGAATCGTAAAAGATAAACTCCCTGTATTTTTTCTGATCGGCCTCGGAGATTGAAAAAGCAGAAGCCAAAATGCGAAATAAATCTTCGGCATTTTCTGTTTGTCCGGTTCTTGAAAGTTCCATGAAACGAAGAAAAACCATGATCTGCTCCTGCCTGTGCAAACGGCTTTTAATATGGCTGGCAATTTTTTCGGCCTGCTCGTTCATGTCGACCGGCAAAACAGCTTCACCGTCTATTCCATACAAATCGAGTAATTCATCGAACAGCCGCAGGTATTCATCTGACGAAGAAATGCCAAGGTGTAATTTCAGATAGGAAGAAAAGATCGATTGGGCATTTACTTTGCCTGACCTGCTTTTGACCGAAAAAATAGCAAAAAGATTGATCAGGGCATTTAGGGTTATTTCGTTCATGGTTAGTTAATGACGTTTGAAAGGTTCCGCAGAAACGAAAAACAAAAGCTGTTCAAACTTCGCTTAATAGCAGGAAGATGATTTAAAAAAAGCAGGGATGAGTCCGAAGCTGATCAACCCTGCCTGTATTGGGTTACTTGAAAATCTCGTTTCTGAACGATTCGATCATCGGGCTTATTTCGGCCAGTTCTTTTTCTGTGAATTCAGGATGCTCTTCAAAATATGCAGCAATGGACTTCATTTTTTCGTAGTATGGCTTCACATTTTCATCGCCCGACATCATTTCAAGCAATGAAAAAACGCTTTTTGCACGTTCATCCTGTTTCCCAAGGAATTCGATCAGCGGTTTGTTATTCCGGGCAAACTCAGTTACCTGGCTTAAGATGTATAAAGCTTCTATATTAGCGCCAATAAAAGAAAGCGCATAGGTGTCGGGCTGGTCACTCGTGCTGAACCGCTGATGGGCAAAGTTCATCATTTCATTCACCAGCGCATCAATCGAATCCTTGTTTTCTGCATTATCCTGCAACCGTTGTCTGTAATTTGCAGATGAAGCAAATTCGTTTTCCAGTCCGAGTTTTTCCAAAAGCTGTTCTTCGAGTTCACTGGTCTTCAAGACCATATCGCTTCTGTTGAAAACTTTGGCGTAAAACAGATCAAACGCGTACATCCCTAATCCAATTCCCATCTGAGTTTTAGTCATGAACTTTTCGACATCGTCGATGGGAACCGTTACATCGAGAATGTATGATGCGCCTGCCTGGTTAAGAAAATCAGCAACTTCTGTTGCTTTTGGAGAAGTATTGATCACTTCAATGATCTGATCTTTGATTTTCATCGCATCAAAAACCTCTACTTCTACGATTGCTTCTTTTCCGTCAGAAGTTGTTCCTTTTTTATCCTGAACTTTTGAAGATTGACCGCAACCGGAAATAAGTAAAGCCACAGTGCTGATTATCAGTGAACTTTTAGTCAAATTCAATTTCATATCAAGGGATTTTATAGATTAATTAATTAACTTATTTTTTCAACTTCCAAGAAGTTTTAAAGATAGCATAAATTGGTTAGTTCCTTTTCGACCGTCCTCAATTTTTTTACCATATCCAAATGACCAGGTTGTTTTCAGGTATGATACCAAAACCACCTGTATGTCTACCTGTCCGCCAACATTAAAGATATGCGATACACGCGATGACCGGTCAAAGTCGGTCAACAAATGCGTACCGAACAGCGACGATTTGATATAGGTCGGATACAACCAGGTAACACCTGTATCACGCAATCGTAACGGGCGAAGGTTTAATTCGGTCATTGTTTTGATATAGTTATATGCCGGTATTTCATCGATCTTCGCTCCCGGGAAGGCCAGCGCCTGTCGATATTGCTCTGAAGGCTGCCAATCGACATAGTTATTTCTGAATCCTCCAAAATAGAATTGAGAAAGACCCGAATCGCGGTTTCCCAATGACTGGCCGATGCTGTTTCTGATCCAGAAGCTTGTGTTTCTGTGGTTTGGAATCAGGAATCCGAAATCCTGGTTCGAGACAAACGAGGGGTAAAATTTACCTTTTGCCAGATAAGACGTTCCTGAAATATTCCAGACATATCCTTTTTCATCGTCGACCCCGCCCAGTGTTTTCCTTAGTTTAGAAGCGCCATACGAGGCCGTTGCGGCCTGAAAACTGCGGATAGGAGCGGTTATGTTCTGATATAGGGGTAATACTTCCAGGTCTCCGTAGGTGTATAGTCCAAACTCATAAGATGTTTTCAATGGGGCTTTCGACGACCGGTCGCGTCTGTACGCAAGGCCGAATGAGTACCCTGAACGGCTTCGTTTGCTCGGGCCGAACAGGTCGTAGAAGTGGGTCCGGTTGTAGTTTGCTGTCAAACGCCAGTTCCGGATCCTCCAATCGAACATGGCATGGATCTTCTGTTTACCTTCATAATCATTCCAGGGCGAGCCGGCAAGAAAGATTTCCAGGTTACTGATGCCGATCGGGTCGCGCCAGTTAAGACGGTATCCCAGAGCGACGGTTTCTTTATATCCGCCGATATCCGGAAATGCGTTGGCCAGTTTCATCTGCTTAAATGGAAGATAAGGCTCTTCCATTACGGAATCAGGCTCAGGTATCGACGACGCAGGGGGAAGCGACCATTCTTCAACGACGGGATATTTCTGATGAACCATATTCCCGAGGTAATCGATCGCATTGGCATCTTCAATCACTTTTATCGGGATCATGCCGGGTAACATTCCGTCTCTCTGAAATTTTAAAACCAGAAGCGAGTCTTCATTCACCTGTAAAGGCATAAATAAGCCGGTTTCTGTGTTTGATAATAATTCGAAATTTTTTTCATCCAGCTTAATCCTCCAGATATTGGATACTCCGGTATAATAGGAGGTTCCGATCAGGTACTTGTCGTCCATCGAAAACTTGAATTGCGCGAGGGTGTTGTCGGCCAGCGAACAGATCGTATCAAAGTCGGTTGAACCTTGTTCCAGTTTGCTGATATCGAATAAAATCAACGATTGTTCTCCTTTTACGCCCGATAAAGACGCACTCAGCTTGTTACCGGCATGTGAAATGTCAAGGTCGAAAATCGCTTTGCCAAAAGGTGCAGTGTACATTGGAATCACCTGTCGATAGGGCTCAGGAATCTTCACCAGAATGGAATAGCCGTTATCATGTTTAATTCCCCAGATGCTTTGGTCGGACGGGTTAAAAACAAGCTCCCCCGTTCTGGACATGGGTATCAGCGTTTGTTTTTTGCCGGTGTGAACGTCAATTTCGACAAGACTTCTGAATTTATTGTTTTGTTCGGTAATGTATATTTTTTCGTTTTGAGGATTGTAGGCAAGGTGGGTGGACGAATAAAGTTCGGGCGAGTCGAGCGTCGCTATTTTCCGGATCTTTCCCTTATCTTTATCAATTTCTGCGATTTGCGAAATGATACCGGGATAGTTTATCGCACCATATATTTTCCCGGTCGAAGAGTTATAAGCCAAACGGGAAACATTTCCCAAAGGAAACCCGGTAATGGGGTTGAAGTCTGTTAGCGGATAAGCTTTTATCTGATTAATGTTCTCCTTCTGAAACTGATATTCCCATTTGATCCACTCGTTCCATATTTCATTAACCGGTCTGTTGTAAACTTTTTTAAACTGATTGGCATAAAAAGTCTTACTGTTGCCGGTGCGGGCATAAAAGTCCTTCAGCTTACCGATTCCGTACTCAGATGCAAGGTAAGTTACAAACCGTGTTCCGTAAAGATATGCGTTGGCTCCCACCTGGAAATCGATTGTTGTACCTTCCGTTTCAAGCCCGATCAGTGAATAAATGGGTTTTTGTTCATTAACAATTGCCCGAAAGTACATTTCGTCATATGTTCCCATTGCCCTGCCCAGTCCGCCCGACATCCAGGTTTCCATGAAACAGGCAATGCCTTCATGATACCATCGCGGCGAGTACCATCGAGGGACAGTGAGATAACTCCATACGGACGAGAGAGGGTTTTCTTCATTTCGCCTCACTTTTCCACCCATCAGTTTCCGGTAAAACAAATCCTGCCTGTTTGCCATGTCGGCCATGGTTATATGGGTTAATTCATGGTTAAATAGCCACTGAAAGCGTTCATTGGACGGAATGATGCTAAATGCGAAGCTGTAGGGTTCTATACCCAGTTGTACCTGGCTGAAAGGCATAACGATTGCTCCGCCATGCCCCATGTCTTCAAAGTCACTTAGAATCACGTGGGTAGTCGTATCATGGTAATTCCAGAACCGGCTGTGAAAGTTCATCGCATTCCGGTAGGTCTGCGCAACATGAGGGAGCAGATAGTTATATCGCTTGCCGAAATAAATCAGATCCAGGTTGTCAGCCTTTAAATGGCTTATTTTTTGAGCCATAAGGGTTTGCTGAAAGAAGAAACCCGGGAAGATCAGAATGAGAACGAAGCAGATTTTTCCCATTTTTTTTAGCTGGCGTGATGTCTGTTTAATTTTGTTTCTCTGGAGTTTTTTCTAAATGTTAAATACATTCGGTTCCATGTTCCTAATTCATATCATTCTGCAATTTTTCAACATCAAAAATCCCAAGTGTTTCGGCGTTGAAAAAATCCATTCTCAACCTTTCTGTATCAGCCAGGCCCAGGTGTTCGGCATCCGTGCGGACAGTCCCGGATAGTTCAGCTTCAACCATATTCAGGTTTTCCTGGATGTCGTTCAGACTAAGTTTTTCAGCATCGGCCCAATGTCCGGATAGGTGTAATTTTTCCATATCCTGTTTAATTGCGTCCTGAACATTCACTTTTCCCGGCGATTCCATGTTGCTGTCGAACAATCTCTTTTTGTCGAAAAATTTCATCAGAACCTGATCATTCAGAACGATCGATGAAACCATTTCATGATAAGCCAGGAGGTCATGCGCTTTTTTTAAGCCTGGGAAATTGCCTGCTTTCGTGTCCTGGATAAAAAGATCCAGTTGCATAATAAAATTAATCACAGCTTTACCCCGGTAGTTAAGCTGTGCAATGACATTTTTTGCCTGCGAAATGGAATGACTGAGTAATGCAGCTTCTGTTTTTTCGGGTGACTGACAGGCAATAACGGCTGCCAGCAAATTCTGTCGGGCTGTGCTGAGAAATTTTCCGTAACTTTCCAATGCCATAATCTGATTGGCATTGTTTATTTTGAACTGCGCAACGGCATTTGCCTGCTCAACTGCAAATCCGATGTTATTCTCAAGCTCGATCGCTTTCAAGTAAAAGAAGTCCATGTAATTTTTTAATGACTTTTGCAGGCTGGTGTCGGCCAGCAATTCATTTTGAAGCCTGATATCGCTGTCTGTAATTTTGACGTTGCGGTAATTGGTTACTTTACCAATAGTTCCTGAAATTTCATCGTCTTCCACTTTGGGATAATCTATTGCAATCCCGATCAAAAAGCCGAGAGTGAACGCAATCAGGATAGCAAATGCGAGTAAAAGGTTGGTTTTCTTTTTCATAAATATCGCTTTAAATTGGCGGTGTATGGACTATTATTAATTCGAAGCTCCTGTTTTGTTGTTTTTAGTTGTTATCTGTCAGATCATTCAATTCATCCATTGCGGTTCCCAGAGTGCCTGTATCACGCATGTATGCTATTCCTCCCAGCTTTTCTGCATCACTAACAGTTACAGCGATATCGAGTTTTTCGGAGTCCGTAAAAGTAGCTCTGAGTTCTTCCGTATCCATAGTTGCCTCATTCATTTTTTCCATATCGACAACCATGTTAACCGTTTCCAGTTTCCCGACATCCAAAATTGTTTCAAACTTTGCCGTTTCAGACAATCCCAATGATTCCATATCTTGTTTCACTCTTTCACTCCAATTCGTAGAGACAGGGGGTTTCGTGTCCTTGCTGTACAGTTTCTTTTTGTCAAAGTAATTCAGTAAGGTTTCATTCTTTAATACAAGCGAAGAACAGATCTCGTTGCAGGTCAATAAGTCATGGGCTTTGCTTAATCCCGGATACTTATCCGGCCCTTGTTCTTGTACAAAAGAATCGAGCGCATTGATAAAATTGAGTACCGCATTGTTGCGATAGTTCATTTGTGCAATGAGGTTATTTGCACGGATCATGGCATTGCGAAGCAATGTCGGGTCGGTTTGCTCGATCGAATAACACCCTGCGATTGCAATCAGCAAATCTTTTCGCGCTCCAAAAAGGAATTTTCCATAGTTTTCCAGTTCGGTAATCTGCCCCGCGTTTTTTGACTTAAAGACGTCATTCGCCTTGGTTTGGGCTAACGCAAAATCAATGCTTTTTCCAACTTCAACCGCCCTGACATAAAAGAAATTCATGTAGTTGATAATATGTTTGAGCATGACCGAATCGGTAAGTAATTCATTCTTTAGCCGGATATCGGTTTCTGTTACTTTCGTGTTACGATAGTTATTAACTTTCCCGATTGTTCCGACAACTTCGTCATTATCGACGGGAGGATAATCGGTTTTTATACCAATCAAAAAGCCAATTGCAAATGCAGAGAGAACAGCCAATAAAATGAAGAGTCTACTTTTATTTTTCATTTCTTTATTTTTTGTAATTCAACCAAATTGACATACTTTTTCACCATATCCTCCTTCGGTGCTAAACGTCATTTCAAAGAGTTAATTTTCCATAAATCCCGATAGTTCATTCTGATCAGCGGCGATAAGGTCAATTCTCCTACTTTCCCGATTTGCTCCCGGAGTTCAGCCAATTCATTGATTTTTTCACCGAGGTCTTTTTCAATGATAATAGGGAAGCCATTTTCCTTCAACATGACATTTCGTTTCGCCTTGATCGATAATTCCAGATAAATACGGATAAAACAATACATGTCCACGATGATTTCGGCTGGAAATTTGTTCTTCAATGAAGCGAGGTATTCGCCCGACCGGGTTCTCAAAAACTGGCCTTTATTGATCATGGTTAACAGTTCCACCTCGCTGTTAAATTCAATTTCCAGCCAGTTTTGAAGTTGTTTTTCGTTATATCTGAAGATCAGTATGAAAACAAAAGGCAAGAGGATGATGATACCGATGGTTTGCGCGATCGGGTCGATATAAAAATGGTTAAAGGCTGAATGGATGCAGTAGGCCACCAGAAAGCCCATAATCAGGTGAGCCATATTGAATTTATTGCGGTTCTTGCTGTTGATCACAATGAGCGAAAACAACGAAGTACATCCACCGTGCATGATTGCTGTTCCAAAGCCGCGGATAATCCAAAGAAAGACATTGGGATCATGATTGGCGTTCAAATAAAAGATATTCTCGAAGAGGGCAAATCCCGTGCCGACAGCAAAACCATAAATGGCCCCGTCAATCATAAATCCGACGCGCTTCTTTGCAATGATCAGGAAAATAAACGATGACTTAATAATCTCTTCCGTTGCAGGGGCCAGGTACCGGGATAGCGCAGACAGATTGATTTGTTGAAAACTGAGGATACAGGTATTGACGTAATAGGCTGAGACGGCGCTGGCGAAGCCCCATAGGATAGCACCGAAAAGATATCTCTTGATGACAAGCTTGAAACTATCGAGCAGAGCCAGAAATATCAGGAAAAAAATAACTGGAAAAATACTTAACCCAATCTCCATTTTTATATGTTCTTCCACACCATATGATTGCCGGCCGATTTTTGAAACGCATTACGGTTTTTCCAAGGGGCCGGTTTAGATCAATGTAGTTTCATTTGCTTCTTCCCTTCAATTCTTTCACCTGCATGAGGCAAATAAACTAATTATTATTGAAAGTTTTTTAATGATAAGCACAAAAATTGTAATTAACCGGAATCAGTCC
>JBDKTZ010000366.1:0-7433 GCA_039679975.1 Prolixibacteraceae bacterium | reverse complement strand
ATCTGGCTGTAGTTGAACCTGTTCTGTATGGCGATTGTCACAAGTGGCGCGATCCGGAGTCAGGCTCCGGTCCGGCTTTACTGCAGGCGCTCGACGAAATCGGGCATTTATCAGGTCATAGCGAGTTGAATGCTGCGCCCTGGCTGTTATGGGGACATTCAGGCGGTGGTTACTGGGCGCTTGCCATGATGAAAAACTATCCTGAACGGATTTTAGCCGTGTTCAGTTATTCGCCTGCTTTTGATCCTCAATGGCAATTCCCAGCAGAGGCGGCTAAAATTCCTTTATTGATCAGGCATGCAGGCCGCAATGATGGTAATCAACCTGAAATAAACTGTTGGGGAACGGCCTTACATATTTTCGACAGGCTGCGAAAAATGAATGCACCGGTCAGTATCGCGTATACTCCCGGACAAAACCATAACTTCAGCTATGTTCGCTATATGGCGATCCCGTTCTATGAAGCGGCGCTTTCACAACGTCTGTCCAACAAGGCTTCTTTCGCAATGAGAGATTTAGAAAAGGCAAAAGCCTGGTTGGGAGACACGACAACACTTCAGATATGCAAAGCATCCGCTTATACTGGTAACAAAGACGGACTTTGTTGGTTGCCCGATTCAGCAACAGCCGTTAAATGGAAAGAATATGTGACTACCGGAAGTGTGGCCGACCAGACTCCACCTCCAGCTCCTTACAACCTGCAAGTCAGACGGGTGAATGATTCAATTGAATTTGCATGGAAAGCCGATGCCGACATTGAATCGGGCATTAAGCGCTTTAATATCTGCAAGGACGGCGTACATGTTGCGCTGTTTCCAAAATCGGGTATATACCAGCGGTTCGACACTAACGGAGACAATGCTATTCCTTCAGTTTTGCCCGACATGAAATACAGAATAGCAGCACCCACCACAAAAAAGACCGTCATCTCCATCCGTACAGTAAACCATTTCGATCTGGAATCAAAGGAAACAAAAATAGTGTACCGCCCGGCATCAAAACATTAAGACATATAATTGATGAATTTTTTGTAATTTCCCGATTTTAAAATGCACATCCGGAGATTGATCTTGATGCGCTGAGAAAGTTGACTGTTTTGGCTGACTCTAATCGCCTAAATTGAAAAGAATAGATCTTCATAGTGACCGGGATTTGGTAATGAAACTGAAAGCAAATGATCAGTTTGCTTTCGAAATCTTATTTTATCGTTACAAAAATAAAGTCAAAGGGTTTGTTTCTCAGATAGCACCTTCTCAGATTGATCCTGATGAAATTGTCCAAAAAGTTTTTATTAAGATCTGGTTACAAAAAGATAAGATTGATCCAAAAAAGAATTTTTCTTCTTTTTTATTTGTAATTACCCGAAATGAAATCGTTGATCAAATTCGGTCCTCTGTATATAAGAAGATCTATTTTATGGGAGATGAACTTCTTTTGGATTTGGAAATAGAAGACGTGACCGGGCAGGATGCTCAAAAGGATATGGAACAACAGATAGAATTGTTACTCCGAAAAATGCCCGAGCGTCGCAGACAGATTTTTGAATTAAGCAGATTCGAGGGATTAAGCTATAAAAAAATTGCAGAGAATCTCCATATTACGGAAAATACAGTGGATACTCAAATTCGGAATGCCTTGAATTTTTTAAGAAACGAAATCCGGAAGATTCGTTTTTCCATCTTTTTATTTTTTCAAACGAAGTAAAACATTCTTTTCGATTGAGACTCCGGATCTGGATTCTCAATGGATTTGGCCGTTGTCTGTTCACGGGGATTTGTTTCTTTTTGCTTTACCGGAAAAGAATTTCTCACCAACCTTTCACGGAAAAACAGGATGTGTTCCGTACTCTTATAAAAGAAATAAGATGACGGATCCTGGTTTATTGTTATTAATCAGATTTGTTTCTGAGAATAATCTGACCATTAGTGAATTGAAACTTCTGAGGGATTGGATAACCCATCCGGAAAACAGAGAGATCATCAACAAATGGATGCATTCGATCTGGCTTAATGCTCCGGAGAAAGAGTCCGAATTAACTTTCAATCAATTGATTAGTGCTATTAATGAACAATATTACAGGAAGAAATCCAATCTCTATGGATTTCATGAGATCGTTCAATTGTTTCAGAAATTGGCAGCAATCCTGATCATTCCTGTAGTTCTCTTTTTTGTTTACTATACCTGGATCAGGGAGCCTGTCCAAAAAAATATTGACTATACCGAGGTAATTGTTCCGATGGGGCAGAAATCAGAGATTGTTCTTCCGGACAGTACTCATATCTGGCTTAATTCCGCATCTCATCTGCGATATCCCATAAAATTCGGTTCTGCAACACGAGACGTATTTCTTGACGGTGAAGCTTATTTTGAGGTGAAACAGAAAGCGCATATCCCATTTCTGGTTCACACCTCGGAGTTAGTCGTAAAGGTTCTTGGAACCAAATTCAATGTGAAAAGCTACCCGGATGATGAAGAAGTAGAAACTGCTCTCCTGGAAGGTGAAGTGCATTTACAGGTTTCCACCGACTTGGGTAAAGATCATGTTAAAATGCTGGTAATGAAGCCAGGTGAAATGATCAATTATTCCAGAGCAAGCAGTTCAGTGCTAAAAGCCGGTTTTAAGGCAGATGAAATTATTAGTTGGAGAAATAACCGGCTGATCTTTCGTGATGATACATTTGATAAACTGGTCAAAAAAGTGGAGCGGTGGTATAATGTGAAGATCATCTATGATCAGGCATTGTTCAATGATAAAAAACTGACCGTTGAACTGCTGGAGGGAGAAAGTCTTGACCGGTTATTTCAAATTATTGAAAAAACGATCCATGTGAATTATAAAATCGATAAACAATACATATATATCAATCCAAAAGAGAGAAACGATTAAAAAGAAAAACGGGTAGCACTGTGCCAACATACACTACCCGTAATCTTTACGTGTAAACAAAAAGTTTAACGAAAAACCAGTCAAATTTATGAAAAAAAGTAAAACCAAATGGCTCGGGGAAAGTTATCTCCAACACCAAAAGTTCTTTCGCGTTATGAAACTAACCTTAATTTTAGCCTTTGCAGGTCTGGTTACCTTTGCTTCCAGTTCCTTTTCGCAAAATTCGAGGCTTTCGATGAATCTGGAGCAGGTAACTATCCTGGATATTTTCGAAGCTATTGAACAGCAAACGGATTATCAGATTGCATACAACAGCAACAGTCTGGATGTCCAACGCAAAATTAATCTGAAAGTCGATAACAGGACTGTGAATGAGGTTCTGGACATGATCCTTGAACCTTCAATTCTGAAATATGAATTTATAGGTCATTACATCATTATTGCTGATAAGAATGCCGGCGGAAATGCGTTTTATCAAATGCAGCAATCCAAAGCAAAGGTCTCCGGTAAAGTTACCAATACAGAAGGAGAACCGGTTCCCGGCGTAACAGTCCTTATTAAAGGCTCGACATCGGGAACAATTACCAGCGAAGACGGAAGCTACGTTTTGAGCGATGTTCCGTCCGATGCCATTTTGATATTTTCGTTTGTAGGGATGAGAACTGTCGAAATTGATGTTGACAGGCGTGATGTGATTAATGTCCGGCTGGAAGAAGAAGCGATAGGTATCGAAGAAGTGGTGGCTATCGGGTATGGAACGATTAAAAAAGTCAATCTTACCGGATCGGTAGCAAGTATCGGGAATGAAGAATTGACAAAACGTCCGGTTAATAATGTCACGAATTTACTGCAAGGAAAAATGACGGGTTTAACGGTGAACCAAGGATCAGGGCAACCCGGTAAGGAAAACTCGTTCATGCGGATACGCGGCGCAGGAACTTTCAGCGGTGCAGGAAATGATCCTTTGGTAATTATTGATGGGATCAGTGGTTCATTAGACGCTCTGGATCCCGAGAATATTGAATCTGTTTCTGTTTTGAAAGATGCGGCTTCGGCCGCTATTTATGGCGCCAGAGCTGCAAATGGTGTTATCGTGGTAACCACCAGAAAAGGATCTTCCGGAACAGTTGATATTCTTTATCACGGCAGTTATGCTGTTCAATCGGCTACAGTGGTTCCTGATTTTATATACAATTCGGCCGAGTATATGGAAATGTGGAATTCTGCTCACAAAAGGCAGGGTATTGCAAATCTCTTCGATCAGTCTGTGATTGATGCCTATAGAAATGCCGGACCCAATAATCCGAGTTACCCGAATTTTAACTGGGTTGATCATTGTATTAATCCGGCTCCTGTTCATCGCCATAACCTGAGCGCGTCGGGCGGAAATGAAAAGGTTCATTTTTATGCAAATCTTGGCTATTTTGATCAGGAGGGAGTTGTTATTGGGCATGATTATAAAAAATATACGGGGCAAATCAATGTTGATGCCAAAATAAATAATAGAATTACCTTCGGTGCAGATGTAAGTTTGGCGGTTGGGAAAAGAAAAGAACCCTGGCTGTATGATACTGATTTTATATTGCTGATTTATGGTTCCCAGCCTATGTATCCGCCCTATATGCCTGATGGCGTACGTTATACTCATGGAGGTTGGGCCGATAAATGGGTTAACCGCAATCCGGTGGCGGTTGCAAACGAAGGAGGAAGATATTTGGATTCTCAAACAGTCAGGGCAGTTTCCTACCTGAAAGTGGATATTCTGCCTGAACTGACATGGCAGATAAAAGGCTCTGTCCAATATGATCACAGTTTTCATAAAACGCATCAATATCCTGTTGACTGCTATTACTTCGCGACCGATACCTATTCTTCCGATATGTGGCCAAGCCAGCTGGGGGTTCAGGATCAATTTTCAACGAACACAATGCCTACATTTTATTCAACTCTGGATTATAAAAAGACTTTTTTAGAGAATCATCATCTGACGGCATTGGCAGGCTACAATCAGGAATATTTTAAAAACAGGTATCTGACAGGGTACAGACGTGACTATAATTTTCCGGAACTTGGAGAGATAGATGCAGGAGGGACTGATGGGCAGTCAACTACGGGAACTGCCTATGAATGGGCTATTCAGTCATTGTTTGGAAGGGTTAGCTACGACTACAAAGAAAAATATCTGTTCGAAGCGAATATCAGGTATGACGGGACCTCGCGGATCAGTAAAGAGAACAGGTGGGGTGTATTCCCTTCATTCTCTGCCGGATGGAGATTGTCTGAAGAAAAGTTTATGGATACATTTCAATGGATTGATAATTTGAAATTAAGAGGATCCTGGGGACAGCTGGGAAATCAGAACATTGGAGCATATCCTTATCAGGATGTTCTGAGTTTAACCGCTTATCCTGCAGGAGAAACACTGGAACAGGGAGTTATTCAGAGCCGTTTAACAGACAAAACACTGGAATGGGAAACCACGACGGTCATGGATGCCGGACTTGACATGAGTCTGGCGAATGGTTTATTTTCAATGGTTTTCGACTGGTACAAAAAGGATACAGACGGGATACTGAGCAGCGCTTCTATACCAGCCAGTGTAGGACTAAGTGCCCCGACAATTAATTATGGTTCCATGGAAAACAAGGGTATAGAACTTTTGTTGGAACACAAGAATAAAATAGGTGAATTAACTTACTCTGTCGGGGTTAATTATTCTGTTAACCGGAATAAGATTACAAAAATAAAAGCTCCTTCTTATGGCTTAAATTCGTATGTGGTTGGGAAGCCATACGGATCGTACTATATGATCGAATGGGACGGGATCTTCCAATCCCCGGAAGAAATTGATGCCGCTCCTGTCCATCAATATTCCCCGCAACCCGGTGATCTCCGGTTTAAGGATGCGAAGAAAGACGGTAAAATAAATTCAGAGGACAGAGTATTTGTTGATGGCATATTCCCGGATTTTACTTATGGCGGAAATATTGATTTGCAGTGGAAAAACTGGGATATGTCGCTTTTCTTTCAGGGAGTGGAAGGACAGAAATATTATGTAACATGGTGGGCAGCATGGCCATTTACCCAGGGAACTCCTCCGACTACCGACTGGAGAAATGCCTGGACTGCTGAGCATCCCAGTAAAACAATGCCTGCACTTTGGAGTTTCTCTACCTACGGGTATGGCCCGATGTCCGGAACAGAAAATACCTATTATCTGCAGGATGCTTCTTATGTTCGGTTAAAGAATATGCAAATCGGGTATAACTTACCAAAGGATATTTGCAGCAAGATCGGGTTTAAAGATGCAAGAGTATATTTCTCGGCCGACAATCTGTTTACGATTACCAAATTTAAAAATTCTGACCCGGAGAGATATGGTCTTGATGACTCTTATCTAAGAACACGCGGCAGTGTTTATCCGCAGGTGAAAACAGTTTCATTGGGCGTAAAAGTAAAACTTTAACCTTAAATTTTTTGACAATGAAAAATTATAAACTATTTATATGCTTTGCAGTAGCTCTGATATTGTCTGCTTGCGAAGGAAATTTTCTTGAGAAAAATCCTTTGGATCAAGTTTCCAGTCAAACGTTCTGGAATGACGAGTCCGATGCATACTTAGGATTGATGGGAGTGTATAGTCGGTTGCAATTAAATTACTATGGGTATAATCGTTATATTTTGGATTTCATTACAGATAATGGATTTCAAAAAGATAACGAAGGCAGTGCGGCCGATATTTCGCAAGGGAATATCTATCCGACTACCGGTGGACTTGTTAGCACCATATATTCAGGAGGATACAGAGGTGTTTCGGCCTGTAATATTTTTCTCGGGAATGTGAAGGACGTTGAGATGGATTCCGGTGTGAAAAAGCAGTACATCGCTGAAGCAAAGTTTCTCCGGGCGTGGTTCTATTTTAATTTACAACAGTTTTACGGTGACGTTATTATCTATGAAATCCCGCCCACAGTTGAAAGCTCAAAAATTAAGCAAAGTACCGGTGAACAGGTTTTAAGTTTTGTTCTTCAGGACCTTGATCAGGCAATTACAGATCTTCCTGATAATCCCTATTCAGGCAGGATCGTAAAAAATTCAGCTCTTGCATTAAAAGCGAAAGTCCTTTTATACCAGGAAAAATGGAGTGAGGCTGCTTCTGTTGCCAGTCAGGTCATATCTTCAGGAAAGACCAGTTTAAGTAACGATTTTACCGGTCTTTTTATCACCAAAGGCCAGGATTTCAATCCAAGTGAGATCCTTTTCTCAAGCAGATACCTGAATCCCGACAATTATTCGGAATATGCGATAAGGGTGGCGTGGTATGGAAATCATAATCCGAGACAGGAGTTGGTTGATGATTATGAATGCACAGATGGATTATCTGTTTCTCAGTCCCCTCTTTATGATCCCGACCATCCCTATTTAAACAGAGATCCCCGTTTGAAGCAAACAGTTCAGGTGGAGCCATGGGTAGTTGACGGGCAGGTGATCCAGCAGGAAGAATCTGTTACAGGTTATCTCATCCAAAAAGGTATTGACAAAGAAA
>JBDKTZ010000256.1:0-4581 GCA_039679975.1 Prolixibacteraceae bacterium | reverse complement strand
ATTCGCGGGATGGGGCAAAATCATCTTCAGGCCTATCAGCAACTGGAAAATGTGGAAGTGCGGGCTCTTTGCGATATCGACAAAAATCTCTTTCCTGAACGAGTGAAAAAGCATTTCACGGACAAAGGACTGCGCGAGCCCAAGCTTTATCAGGATCTAAGGAAATTGTACGAAGACAAGGACATCGATGCCGTTTCAGTGGTCACGCCCAACCATTGGCACGCCCTGGCATCGATCTGGGCCATCCAGGCAGGCAAGCATGTGTCGGTTGAAAAGCCCTGTTGCCACAATATTTACGAGGGACAAAAGCTGGTGGAAGCGGCGAAAAAGTACAAGGTGATCGTGCAGGACGGAGCGGAGCAGCGAAGCAATCCCTGTGCCGTCAGCATGGCCGACTACCTGCATTCAGGAAAACTGGGCGAAGTGTACATGGCCAAAGGGATGTGCTACAAATGGCGTGGATCGATCGGCAAATACCCTGACGGGCCAATGAGTGAGGATGAAAAATTTGCGATTACGTTCGGAAGCAAGAGTTATGAACCTCCCTATACCCGGGAATACCTGAAAAACGTGGACTACAATTTATGGCAGGGACCCGCACAGGAACAGCCGTTTAATCGAAACCGCTTTCATTACAACTGGCATTGGAACTGGGAGTACGGCAACGGCGATATGGGCAACCAGGGCGTCCATGAGGTCGATATTGCCCGCTGGGGATTGAATGTGAAATTGCCAATAAAAATTAACGCCATGGGAGGTCACTTCTTCTTTGATGACGCGCAGAACACACCCAATACGATGATGGCGATGTTTGAATTCCCGGGGCCCGATGGAAAAGGAGATAAAAAGAAGATCATGCAGTTTGAGGTCAGGCACTGGATGAGCAATCCGGAGGGATTTGCACATCCGGTTGAAGAAAAGAACAATACCTATATGACCAGCGCTTCGAACAATATCGGGAACCTGTTCTACGGGTCGGAAGGCTACATGAGCAAAAATGTCAACGACTGGCAGGTCTATAAAGGAAGAGATGGTAAACCGGCTGAATCGGGCAGCGGGCAGGGCAATCATTACGAAAACTTCATCAGGGCCATTCGCGCCAATGATCAGGCTTTGGCAAAGGCCAACATCGAAGAAGGTTTTTACAGTTGCGCGCTGATCCATCTTGGAAATATCGCTTACCGGCTGGGTAGAACACTGGAGTTCGATCCGTCGGTGATGCGGTTTAGAAACGATGCGGAAGCCGATGCCCTGCTCACGCGCGAGTACCGTGCTCCTTTTGTGGTTCCCCGGAATGTGTAGGAACGGAGACGGGAAAACGGAGACCGGAAGATATAGATAAACCGGCTAAAAGTTTATTTTTGTGCTATGGAAGCAGGAAAAATAAACTCGGTATACATTGTCGGACTTGGCGCTATCGGTGGAATGTATGCGTCCCGACTGCAGGAAATACAGTCGGCGACCGTTAAGGTCATTGCTGATCGTGAGCGGATTGAACGGTACAGGAAAGAAACAGTGACCGTGAACGGGAAGCCTTGTTTCTTCGATTACATCATTCCCGGTGATGAAAATCCGCCCGCCGATCTGATTATCATCGCGGTCAAGTCGACCACTCTTGTGCAGGCCATTCAGGATATCAGCGGGTTTGTCGGAAAAGAAACTATAGTCATGTCGCTGTTAAACGGAATCTCCAGCGAAGAACTGATCGGACAGCAGATCGGCATGGAGCACCTGCTGTATGCATTTGGCCTGGGGATGGACGCCATGCGTGAAGGTACGGCCGTCGGTTATACCAATATGGGAAGGATCGTGTTTGGTGAAAAGGAAAACCGGGTGTTGTCGGAACGGGTGCTGGCGGTTAAAGATCTTTTCGATCAGGCACAAATCCCTTACCGGATCCCGGAAGATATGCTTCACGCAATGTGGTTCAAGTTCATGCTGAATGTGGGTGTCAACCAGGCATCGGCCATTTTGCGGGCTCCGTATGGCGTCTTTCGAAAGAATATGGAAGCGCGTGATTTGATGGTTGCAGCAGCCCGGGAAGTGGTGCAGCTTTCCCAAAAATGCGGCATCAACCTCAATGACGATCATATCACTGAATTTCTCTCGATCATAGATGGACTCGATCCAAACGGAAAAACCTCCATGCTTCAGGATATTGAAGCCGGGAGAAAGACGGAAGTCGATATTTTTGCCGGCACCGTCATGGAGTTAGGCAGAAAGTATAAAACGACAACGCCTTTCAATGATGTCTTTTATAAAATTATCAGGGCTATGGAACAGCAAGTGTGAGGACCATAAAACCTCATTTCTTGTAACTGGTAGCAGAATCTATCAATCTCCTGAATAAAATAATCACCTATCTAAATAAAGATCAGTTCCGCAACCGTTTTGGCGTTTTGGCGTCTGTTCATTAACGCTAATGAAAAGACATGAAGACAATCAAACAATGTGTGTTTGCAGGGAAAATTATGCTGGTCGCTTTAATGGGACTGGTGACCGCCTGTGAAAAAGAAGAAGAGAGTGACTTTGGGGAACTGAAAATTGAAAAGCCCGGGGAAAATTTTTGGGTATCTGATACCTTTCAGATGGAGGTCACTTTTGATGGCCGGAAAGATGAACGCTTTCCTGTTATCTGGAACGTATCGGATGAAAGTAAGGCAGAGATCAATCAGAAAGGAGAAGTCCGGCTCAAAAAAGAAGGGCAGGTAAAGATTATTGCTACCAGCGGAGATGAATCGGCCGATTATATGATCGACATTCAGCCGATGCATTTGCTGTATCAGACAACCGGCAGGGCTTCAAATGCCATTGAGTCGATCGACTGGTCAGATGGGAAAACGAAGATTTTACTGGACGGCACCTGGCATTTCTCTGCTCCCCGGATGGCGCCCGATTTATCGGCCTTAGTCTATGCAGACACCCTCCATCAATATGATGCCGATATTTTCGTCTATACATTTGGACAACCAAACCGGAAAACCATCGCGCATCATGATCTCTGGGATGACCAACCGGTCTGGAGTAATGATTCAAAGCGCATTTTATTCAGGAGTTTCAGGGATGAAGGGATGGGCTGCATTTATTTGTTTATGCTTACCAATTCGACGCTGATCAATCTGACCCCTGATCCTGTGAATGCCGCCTGGGCAAACCGCGATCCGGCCTTTTCACCCAAGGGAAGGAAAATGGCGTGGTCCTGCAATATAAACGGCATGCATGACATCTGGATTTACGATTTTGAAAGCGGAGAAAAGAAAGCCATCGAAACAACAGATGTGTTTGACGGCGAGCCATGCTGGTCGCCCGATGGCACAAAGATCGTATTCCGTTGCATTTTTGACTATAGTCCAAGAATCGTGGATCTGATGATCTATGATCTGGAAGAAAAAAAGGTTCAACGCCCTGAAATTGAAGGTATCGAAAGTGATCCGGCATGGTCGCCCAATGGAAAATTCATTGCGTTTGTTCACGAGGTCGGAAACGAACTGCCTTCAATCAGGTATATTGATATTGCGCAACCGGCTGAAATCCTTTCGCTTGGTGATCACTATGGCTTTAGCCCTTCATTCTATTGATCTTACGAGAGGGCGCAGCGCATAGCGCACGGAGTATAAAGCGCAGAGCATAGGGGAGAAAGCATAGAGTGCATAGAGCATGGAGTACAAAGCATAGGTTATTGCGCACAAGTCATGGAGAAACGTCACAACGCAAAGGGCAGGAGATTCACGCTAAACGTTAAACGCTGTGGTCCGTACCCTTTGCGCTTTGCTTCTTAGAGTTCGCGGATCTTGATATTGCGGAACCAGACCTGGTATCCGTGATCCTGAAGGCCGATAAATCCTTCTTTTGAAATTCCTTCGGTAAACCCGGGAAAACTTTTGAACTTGCTTTTCTGTATCAGGGCATCCCATTCAGGTGTCCATAAGGTATACGAAACAACTTCAACCCCATTCTGCGTATGGGTTACCTTTCCGTCTTTTACCTTGATCACAATCGTATTCCACTCGCCTGCAGGTTTCACTGTTTTAGGATCGGCCGGCAACATGTCGTACAAGGATCCTGCCAGATGACTGTCCACCTTATTGTCGGTGGCATCGGCATTGTCGAGCACCTGGATTTCGGGCGCAGCATAATAAATGGGCTTGCCGGGAACCTCACGAACGTAATAGAAAATCCCTGAATTGGCCATTTTACTGGCTTTCCAGTCGATCGACAGCTCAAAATCCTTAAATTTCTTTTCACCGAAAAGAATATCGCCGTTGGCGCCTTGTCCGGGTTTCTTCCCTTCACCGATGACTACTTTCATGGCGTCGTCTTCGATCACCCAGTTTGCCGGCATGGCCGTTCCGTTACATTGCCTCCAGCCATCGAAACTTTTACCGTTAAACAAGAGTGTCCATCCTTCTTTTTTCTCTTGTTTTGAAAGCGTGTTCACCTTCTGTGAAAAACCAGGAAGTGCGATTAATACCGCAACAATCATTACAATAACTTGCTTCATGTGTCTAATTATTGGTTTAAGTAATATGATCACCAAAAGTAAATAATTGGTTGCAGCGATCCTAACAAAGACTGTTAAAT
>JBDKTZ010000119.1:0-16481 GCA_039679975.1 Prolixibacteraceae bacterium | reverse complement strand
CCGCACATACTCTTCGGCATCCCGTCTGGAACGAAGCGCCCGACGCCGTTCATTACCTGATTCTTCAATTTTTCGGACACGTCCGGTAAAATATTCCTGCACCATGCGCGGGAACCGGTTCAGGGGTTCTAGCTGCGAATCCGTACCAGTTTGTAATTCCTTTTGATTCAAATAAGCAGGCATCCCAAAAGAAAGGGAACTGGTGAGGCTTATCCCTGTTATTCCTGCAGACTTTAAGAAATTCCGACGATCACTTTTCATAGGTTTATTTTTTCAATTCAAGCAAGTATAACTTGCGTACTAATTTTATTATCTTTTAGCTAGTACCTCAACGCATGGCCGGAATAATCACCTGCCTGTACGAAGAGTATAGCATCTGGCTCATCTCATCGTTATTCTGTATATGGTTATAATCTTCCTTTATGACGCTCTTTACCGCTTCCAGATAGCCGAACCCGTTGAGCATGTCGGGCAGGAGGTAACTGCCTTCCACCCATTCACTCCATGCATTGATGGTGATCAGCCTCGGCTGGTCGGGATGGCTGTCTGCATACTTCTTTGCTATGGAAAGCAATGCTGCAAAACGTTCAGGCGTATTGTAGTAATGAACCACATCGTGAATACCTTTTGCGGGAAACCGCGGGGTATCATCCCAGCCCATGGAAACACAGGGGAATACCGGCACATTTAAGACCGAATCCATCTGCATGATTTTATTATTTCTTTTTACACAGAAATCTTTATTTTTAATTGACACTGGCGGTTTCCTGCCGGAGATAAATTCTTGCAGACTGCGCAGGAACTGTAATCTCGATACATCTTTTGTTAACTTCAATGTTTCTTGTCCCTTGATATAAATCCAAAATTCGTGTAGGATAAAACTCCGACGGCAGACTGACAGTGATTGTCTTATCCTTTATATTGTCATTTAGAACAATTATTCCATTTTCATAAGTCCTGTATGCAATCAGACCGTCCTCCTGCAATGGTTGAAGGCTTTTACCCATGTGAACCTGGTAAAGTTCTTCCGCATTGGTATTTTTTAAGGTGGACCACCAAACCATATCCAGCAATCGGGCCGCACAAAATGCCCAATACGCATCATCTTTTACCTCTTCCCGGGATGGGTCCAAATATGACAACGCGGTTATGCGCCGGCCGGCTTTTATGAACCATTCATTTTCCTGAACACGTTTTCTAATATTGACCCAATTCTGGTTTGGATCCCGACCTTCCCAGGCCCAACTGTAAATAAAGGATTCCCATGTACAACAGTCTCCATCTTTTTGAAATTCAGATCCCATACCCGGATTAAGAACAATGATCTTGTCTTCTCCATAGCTTTTAACCAGGGAACGGACTGTCTGAAGAAAACGGTCAAAAGCATCATCATGCGTGGCTCCAGGGAAAAGGTGTTCATGAATGTACGGACCGAATTCAGGATTTAAATTCGTAAATCCGGGAGCAAAGCATTCTTCCCTTTCTTCGACATTATCAATAAACAGGCCATCTGCTCCCCAGTCCATCAGCTTCTTCACGTAAGATAATGAAAGATTCCAGTAGCTTGGATTATTGGCGCAGACAAGGTACCGGTATAACCGTTCGGTTCCGTCCATTGGTAAATGAGCCCATTTACCATCCGCGTCTTTGAGCAGTATTTCAGGATGTTGAAACAAGAAAACGTCCTGGTCGGCGTAATAGGAATGAATACATCTGAAATGGACATAAGGAATAACCTTGAATCCCTGCGTATGTGCCTGCTTAAAGGCTGTTTCGCTGTGAGGAACATGAGAGATCAGCGCTACTCCCTTCACCTCTGACCCGTCAAAATTTCCGTCAATTGTCTTTGATACCTGTTCATGGATTTTCCGCTTACCGTATAATGGTTGTAGCCGGAGTATTCTTTCAATTAATGTATCCTTCAGTTCAACGCTGTATCCTTTCCATAAAGAGTAGGGAGTATTAAGCATATCTGACTTCACAGACCAGTCTACCGTGAACATATCGGCCATTTGAAGCCATTCCGGTGCAGGATCAAGCGAGTCTGCCGGTTCAGGTATATCCAGATGATACTTCTCAGCCAGCGCTTTATCATAGAGTATTTGTTTATCCTTTTTCAAAGGAATATCCCCGGGAATATTGTCTGCCTGAAGGCAAGCCGGTTTTTCCCTCATCCTGTCTTTATCTTCAGCGAAGGAAAAAAACAGGATGACCGCAATCAGAAAAACGGAAATTAATACTATTTTTTTCATAACCAGCAATTTCTTGTAACTAAATATTTATTATAAGCGAGACAAAAATCAGACACCATTATTCAGTGGATAATGGAATGTATAAAAACAAATGAGAACGTCTTTCACTCTCTCCAATATATATTGTACCGTCTTTCCCTGTCGTCATTGAATCGAATTGTTGTCCCCGCCAGTAATAATATGGACTTCGATCAGCGATTAATAAGCCCATGTCTTCATATTCACCGGTATTCGGATTAAAACAATAAAATTGACAAGGCTTTGAGGAAGAACGTTCTCCAGCCATTAAATAAATTTTCCCATCCGTTCCAGCAGTTAAACACCGTAATCGGCGTGAACTACGAACTTTTCCAAGATTTTTGAGTTTCATAAAAACAGGATCCAAAGAGAAAAGATAACCGTCAGAGGTACCCCCATAGATCAATCCTGACGTATCCTTTGCAAAATATTCAACTACTGCATAGTCTTCATAGAACTGCATATAATAATAGTCTCCGGGGATTTTTAACTCTGTTGAGATAAGTTTTTCAGTCAATGGACAATAATACTTGATAATACCGTTAGTTCCGGACATAAAAACTCTTCCTGAATTATCGCAGACTAATGCTCTTGACAGACTCCTCCAGTATCTTTCGGGACCATGAAAAACAATTTTTTCGTCAATTGTCCCTAAATCCGAAAATCTTTTCTCCAGAATGTTATAAATAAAGAAGTGCCCATCAGGATAACTTATTCCATATATTTCATCCCCCTTTGAATTAATTGTTAAGGTGTATATGGAATTGTGCTTCACCGGGATACCCAGATCTTCCAATTCGCATTCCATTTGCGGAAGTTTTACTTTATTGTTGCTTAGTTTAGGATTATATCGGTACAAGTGCCCCCCTGGATATTCAATAAACCTATTTTTAATATCTTTCCATAAAGATTTATCAATAGCCCCATCTATACCTATTCCACCTTTTGATATAGGTATTTCTTTAAACATGTCTATTCCTGTTCCGACATAGATACAACTATCCTTACCCTCAACTAATGAATGGTGGATGCTTTCCTGGCAGTTAATTTTTCCCAGATGTCTTACTTTATTAATATTCGGGTCAAATAGAAACAGATATGCTTCCTCTCCCGAAGTACCTCCGTAGATTTTTCCATCATTTGCAGTAATTAACGAAGTTATTGCATTACTATTGGCAGGAATTTCATTGATATTTGGATATCCAAGGTCCCTCAGATCAACACGTTGAAGTTCTTTAATATTTGTTTTTGCCCAATCCTGGGCATAAAGAGAATTAATGCTGCCTGGACAAATTGAAGATATGATTATGATTAATATGACTGTGATATTTTTATACATCAATTTGTTTTCCATGGTCAACGTGGTTTATAAATTATTAATTTCAAGGCAATCGGGGTACCCGCAATATAATCTGTTGCCAATTCAGGATTGCTAACCTCTACTTGTCCGCAGATATATAATGTGCCATCAGGTCCAACAGATGCAGCTTCACATCCAAAAACGTTACGACCATCTTTTGTCTGAAGGATACCAAGATCAACTCGCTTTTCAGTCTTAATATCGTACACTATCAGATGGTGTGGCTGTTTGTTACCGAATGTTTCAGCATATTGGCCCGTTGTATATTCACGTGCCGAAGGCACAAAATATACTTTCTTGTTTTTACTGTCAAGGGCAAAAGCGAGTGTCGAGTATGGGATATCTTTTCTTCCGGATTCAAGGAATTTATTATCACACATCCTCACCAACGGAGTTATTTTACCCCCCGCCCCGTCATGTGGATCATACCGGAACAATAAAGAGCCACTCCCGCATGTCACGCCATAGGCAACTTTTTCCAACGGATCCCATTCTATTGACCTCCAATCACAAGTACGGTCAATCATTGGATTCATCAGTTGTGAAGGATAAATCGTCGGATCATAAGGTATGGATATTGACAAGTCAACGACCTTTTCACGTTCAGCATCATATTTCCAAACTTTTCCAACAGGGAAGCATCCGTAAACATTACCCTGATCATCACAAAAAATATCACGGCACACATCCCAATTAGCCACTCTTCCAAAATTGTTTGTAACACTTTTTTTTATATCAAACCGGTAAAAATAACCTGTGAACCCAACTCCGTAAAGATACTTTCTGTCAGGATCAATGGCTAAAGGGTAACACCCTATGCCCTCATCAACAAGACCGAGATTTTCTAGTATTTTGGTTCTGGGATAATATTTCATCCAATGCCCGCCTATCCAACTCGTGTAGTCTATACTTCTAGGGCCTGAACCATTGTTTAATGGGCAAAAGTATATATTCCCTTCTCCATCCTCCACTGGTTTATTGTGTATCTTGCCCGATGTCCTGATTCCTTTTCCTCTTTCTCCCAGAAAATCTGCAATATCATACAGAAGTACATTTTTATCAACAGAGGGAATATAAACATATAAATGCGCACTTACACCCTCTGTAATAAGTCCTGAATATACTTCTCCGTTTTTCGCTGCATACAGTCCGTCCCACATACAAACATCTTTACCTGGATATTCTCTTGTTTCGACAAGACATATATCATTTTTACTTTGGGCTTTTACACTAATATTTAAAATAAAAAATAACGGCAGAAGCATAATTGACCGGTTATGAATCTCATTTTTTGAAATCATATGTTAATTATTAGTTGGATTTCTCCCGTTGAATGGAAATCCCAAGAATTCCCACGATCACTTCATTGGCAACGGCCCGGACATGAAATGACTTCAGTTCTTTGTCAGGATTAAGTGGTATACGCTGAACAATTCCATGATTAAAATCACTGAAATATTCGGTCTCATTCTCTTGCTGGACTGATGCAACCAGCCAGTCATCAAAATTAACAGGGTTAATAAGGGATACTTTTTCTTTGGTCCCATCGGTATATTCAACCGTAAACCGGGCATTTTCAACACGTGACTGCATTGGATTCGTTACGCCTATAAAAAGGACCGCCAGTTCATTTCCTTTCCCGGACAAATTAAAGAAAGTTTCTTCCGGAAAGTTTTTCCAAACTGATATACATGCGACATTTGATCCCTTTTCCGGTGTAGAGAATGGAATGCCATTGTCAGTAAAATATTTTCCTCCAGAAGATCGCAATTTATTATCATCTACGACCATTCCCCTATAACCTGCATGGTTCCAATCCCATCCGAATCGTCCATCAAAATTCGCCATAATGGAATATCCTTCTGGCCTTGGTTTCCAATATTCCTGTTTGTGTATTTCAGTAAGAGAAATATTAAAATATTTAGAAATGTCAACCGGATTGTAATTTTTGACAGGAATAGAAACTGGCTTTATTTCGGGCTGTTTTTCATCGATAGTTATATCTGCAACTAGCCACCCATCCCATTCTTTTTCTTTAACATGGATAAATACAGTATGATTGCCCAATGATCCTTTAACCTTCGCATTCACTACCGCTTTATCCTGATTAATGTCTGAAAGGCACCCTGAGGGATCCTTAATTTCGGATATAAGCCCCCGATCAACTGCAAAATCGATTAGTTCTCCTGGGGCAACATTATGCTGGTACTTCAGTTTGGGAATTGGAATTGATGCGTGGTTTACTTCAACCTTGGTGTTTCCGGGTTGCTTGCTTTCAACTATTAGTTTTGAAAAACCGATTCCTGGCTCTATTCGATAATTTACTGAATGCCCGTTTACAAGCACCCTTTCTATTTTTGTTGAGCAAAGAGGAATTTCATAAACCTTAGTCGCCGTGGCATCACTTTGGAAATAAAATATTTCCTTCTGGCCTTTTCTTTGATATTCAAGCGAAGCGTCTGCGATTTTTAACCTGGCATGTTCCCACTCTGAAGGGAAATTGGGTGCGACTAATATTTTGTCATCTAAAAGATTAAACCGTATCCCGAAAAGGCCTTCAACCATCAATCGCAAATACATGCTCGAAACATCAGTAAAATCAGAATCACCATCACTGTACCCATCTGGCGTTAAACAATGAGCGACGATACCTGGATAACGGCTGAGAAAATGGGCATCAACAATTCCTTTTAAAAGTTCATGACCTTTTTGTGTTTGCCCACACATAAAATAAGCCCATGCTAAATGAATATTTTCCGCGGCATATAATCCACAACTTGAATAATTTTGTGGATACCAGTTTGAGGACCAAACCAAACGTCCTCCTCGTGCCTTCGTTTTTTCGTTACGCAATACCTTTTCTGTAAATGCCAGCATTTGGTAAGCCTGAAAAGGATCGACGGTTCCTGTTTCAATCGAATGGTAAATTGTTGCAAGTTCAGGTGACGGATGAAGGAGTTTATTGCCGATTACATCAATGTATTCAGCCATAACACCTTTTTCGGGAATCCACAATGTTTTTTGTACAGCATCCTGAATTTTTTTGCTTCTGCTTAAAAAGGGTTCCGGGTTTCGACCCAGCCTTGATGCAAGATTAGCCATCACTTTGTTGGCACGGTAATTATAGGCACTCGACTGAGCACATCCGCCCCCATTGTATGAATGTGCATCAGATATCCATGTGTTGAGCCAATTCTGGTACAGATGATCATTATCCGGATCAAGAATACGTTTTTCCCAATCTAAAACATCGGAAATACAGTTAAATACAGAATCCGCATAAGAAAGATTTCCTGTCCACTCTATTTCATGAAGGATCATATCAACGCCCACTTCCTGCATGTTATAAAAAATTGTATTCCTACCGTCTGATATTTCAGGTAAAAAGCCATAACTATTTTTAAGCTTTGAAAATGCATCTCCATTGTAGATAACCTCTTCTGTCTTATTATTTTTTATAACCTGCTGATTAGCAAATGTTTTGAAATTTTTTTGAACGCGATCGTGCCATCCGATTACTGTTGGCCCATACCAGAGGCGCCACCCCATGTATGGAGCATGCCATCCATATGTACCATGATAGAAAGACTTCTCATGCCAGGAAGCATCCATAGCCAGAACACTGGGAGGCACTGTTAAATCAAGCATATTATCAGGCGTCGAGATTTCTATTGCTGACCGGATTTTACGGATTTCATTTTTCAAATACTCAACAGGATTGGGAAAAGAAAGCCATTTGTCCATTGCAGCTTCAGTCGCATTTCTTAATACAACAATATAACCGTCCAGTATTTCTCCCTGTTTGATTGCACAATCCATTCTTATCATTGGAGTTTCAACATTCACGCTGTCATTTTCAAGGAACAACCCCGGATATTCAACTTTTCTTGCATCTCCAATCTGTGCATTAACAGGAAATGAAGCGCCTATACGCATCGATGTTTTTATTGAGTTTTTTTCGGAGCCACTTACCAACGCACTATTCTTTCCAACCGTAATGGTATTGTCTAAACAATCAGAAGGAGAAAAATTTCTTGCTTTGAAACATGGAAACTGTAGGCTACCGATAAAATCAGTTATTCCTCCAAATCCCATAACAAAATTCACGCGCTGATCTGTTTGTACTTGTAAGTGAACAAGAAATCCATTCTCTGTATCTATTGGTAAAACTTCTATTTTGGCAGTAACCCTCGGAAAACATTGGAAAAATGGAGAAATTTCATACTCCATCCAGCCATTTTTATATGTTGCGACGGTACTTTCAGACTCATGAAACCATTCAGAATATCTGTCTCCAAATTTACCTAAAGGGAAATCTCTAAATATAGGTGCTCTTACACCGGGAGTATATGCAATACCTGCCATAAAAGTACCACATTTTGCGTGAAGACAAGCTTCACTTTTCTTCCAGTCACTTATTGCACTTAATATGATTGGGCGGTCACCTGCAAGCGTAAAATATTTTTCAGGAAGATAATCATATTTATGTCCACCGTATAATCCTCTGTTAAAAATGTTATTGCCTCCAACAATTTGATATCCGTTATCCACAGGTAAATAATGGAGTTTCATTGTTCCGGGGCTATTTTGACCTGAAATCTGGACCACTAAAATGTCCGTAAAGAGAAAAAACAGGAAAAGGGAGAATATTGCTGTCTGGTTCATTATCACTATTTTTAGATGACTAAATTTTGTTTGGTTCTTCTTTGTATGGACAGTTTAATGAATAAAATTCTTTTATTGGATTAAATCGAAGTCGATCAGTGTCTTCCCTACATACCATCGCTTCCGGAACCATTCCGGCGAAAAGACCCGCCATCCTTCCTGCTCAGTCATACTTCCCTAGGGTAGGCAACTTTTACCGGATCGCCATTTTTGATTTTTGTGAAAAAATTAGGCAGCCCATCTCTTTTATATAACTCTTGAAGCTCATTTTATTTTCTGTAGGCAGACTGGCAACAGCAACTTCATTAAGCATAATAAGAATGTAAATAGCTATTATTACATATAATTTATGCTTAGTCATTAGTATAATATCAAATCAGATAGTGTGACCGTCAACAAATGAATTATAAACGAATCCCGCTATTGATATTTTAAAGTATCCTGTTAAGAGAGTAAGACTAATCTTACTCTCTTATTTTCATAAAATGGCAAGTCTCTCTCCTTTTCGGTTCAAGGTGTATCCCATCCAGGATTCTGGACAAGATTTGGATTTAAGACCAAATCCTCGAGTGGAATAGGGAACAAATAATGTTTGTTTTCATCGAAAACCCTTCCATTGGGATAAAATTGTTTGTATGGTAAAATATAGCCTTCTTCGCTTAAAAAGATATCTTGGTTCACAGTTACCCTATTCCCGAATTGACTTTGAACAAACTTTATTCCCTGTACCGGTATTTCAAAGAAATTTCCTGCTTCCCATCTCATCATATCATCATAACGAAGATTCTCGAAAACAAACTCAATTCTTCGTTCTCTTCGAATCTCTCTTAATAATGGATCAGGCACATAATCACAATATTGTTCATAGTACCCATCCAATCTAGGGTCAGATGGTAAATTGCTAATACTAAGTGAGGGCATACCGGCCCTTGTTCGAATAAGATTTATCGAGTTGTTTAAAACGTCTTGGCTACATTGATTTAATTCAAATTTAGCCTCTGCGTAAGTTAAAAGAATCTCAGCATAACGGTATATTGGAAAAGCTTGCTGGCCAAGAGTTACTCTATCGGCATCTTCATGGTCATCTTCCCACCATTTACATATTCTAAAACCAGAAGGGCATCTTCTCTCCGGCAATGCAGCTCCACCTGACATCCCATTTAGTGTTGGTAAAGGATTGTTGCCATTATACCAAACACCTGGTCTTAACATCCTTTCTCCAAAGTTACATATTGTTTGCTTTAGCCGAGGATCACGATTCGTAAATTCGCTTTGTATAGAATCGGATCCTAAATACAATGGACTAACAGAAATTGGGAGTCCATCACTGCATAAGTATTCTTCTACTAAAGAACGAGTAGCCGAGTTTTGAATAATATTTTGTTCATACCCCCAACTAAAAGCACTTCCAAGTGATTCACTAAGGCTATATTCTTTCCAAAGAATTACTTCCGGATTTCCTGCATAGCTTTGGGTTCTAAACAGATTATAATAATCATTGCTAATGTCTCCGGTCGAATAGAGGGAATAATTTCCACTATTCATCAACTTCTCACAAGCATTTATTGCTTCGTTTAAAAATTTAGTGCCATCCAAACCTAACGCTGTGTGATATTTTCGGTACGTTCCCTCATAAAGGCAAAGCCTTGCTTTTAGAAACAATGCTACATCTTTATTCAAACGATCGGTTTCTTCTTCTCCTTTTGCTGGTAAATATTCTATAGAAGTATTAATGATATTCAAAACTGAATCCATTACCTGGGCTCTTGGGGTCCTTGCAGTATATAACTCAGGTGAATCAATATTTAAAGTGCTACTTAACCATGGTACATCTCCAAACAATTTAACTTTATTAAAATAGTCCATTGTTTTAAAAAACAATATCTCTCCGGCATAAACTTGCTTTTTTGATTCATCAATATCGGCCCGGGCATAATTATCAAGGAAATAATTAAGCCTACGCATGTTCGTCCAGTTCCATTCGCCACTCCCTGAAGCAGTTGGCGTAACATAATTTCCCGCTGGTATCCGTAGTCCTTCAGTTGTTGTCACATATTCAGTCCATGGGGCACAATTATCTGAGATAATATCCCGGTAAGCAAGGTGTTTAAGGACACTCAATCCGTCAACTTCAGTTGCCCAATCATACGTAACAGGAAAAGAATTTGTATAAAAAGTATTACAATAGAGTTGAAGGTCTTTTTCTGCTTTCCAAAAGGATTCATCGCTAATTTGATCCAAAGGGGCTCTTTCCAGAAATTCATCATTACATCCAGCTAAAAGAGCCAGAATAATTCCTATATTAATATTTTTAATTTTCATAATCATCTTGTTAGTTCTTGGATTATTACTTAAAATGAGACTTGTAATCCTAAAGCATAAGAACGCATAACAGGGTAAGTTCCATTAATAGTTTCCGGATCAAGGGTATCAATAACCTTGGTCTTTTCCCATAAATTTTGGCCGGAAAAATAAACTCTGGCCTTTTCGATCTTAATTTGTTTTGTTAGGGTCACAGGCAAAGTATATCCAATCGTGAGGTTTTTCAACCTGATATAGGCTGCATTCTGCAAGTACCGGGTTTGCACCTGCGTATTACCGTCGAAATACCGGTAACCGGGGAAAAAAGCATCCCGATGCTCTGTGGTCCATGAATTCTCATAGGAATGCCAGGTACCCGTCCCATCCAATTTCATTTGTCCCCAATAGAATTTGTCGTCTGTCCAGAAATCCCTCTTACCTACCCCCTGAAAAAACAGATTTAGATCAAAATTTTCCCATTCGGCATTCATGCTAATTCCAAATTGATAGCGAGGTGTGTTGTTCCCTACTTTTTTTCGGTCACCAGGATCAGAAGCTGTATTGGACCCAGTAAAAATCTCTTCATCTCCGTCCAAATTTTCATATCGGACATCACCGGGATACCAGACTCCTGAATTAATTTTCTTCTGAGAAGGCGCTTCAGCGATTTCTTCCGCTGATTGGAAAAGGCCCATTGTTTTATAGCCCCAGATTTCACCCATTTTCTGGCCAACATATAATGAGCTTAGTACTTTTTCCGGATTTCCATCAAACTTTGTGATTTCACTCTGATAATCAGACAATACAAAGGAAATATCATATTTTAAACCACTTCGTAATTTATCTCTCCATGTGGTTGACACTTCCCAACCTACAGATTTCATTTCCCCTGAGTTTTTAGTAGGCGCACTGGTACCTAATAAAGCAGGATACTGATCTCCTGCAACCAGAATATCGCCAGTTGTCCGGTTATACCAGTCAAACGAAAAATCAAACTTACTTAGTACCGAAATGTCAAAACCAAAGTCAATGGTTTCTGCCGTCTCCCATGTCAAATCAGGAGAAACCAACCCGGGAGCGTAAACCCCCATTGGACGGATACCATCAAACAAATAACCAACCTGAGAAACAGTTGTATAGGACGGGAAATATATATAATTACTGACATTTTGATTACCAAGAGAGCCATAAGATACCCTGATCTTCAGGTTATTAATGACATTTCTGAGGTTTTCTGCGAATTTTTCTTCTGATATTCTCCAACCTGCTGAAAGCGAAGGGAAGAATTTAAATCGGCTATCAGTAGGAAACTTCGAAGTCCCGTCATAACGGCCATTGAATTCAAACAGGTATTTTTCATCATAGTTGTAATTTAACCTGAAAAAGGCACCTCTGATTGCCCACTCGCTTTCAGAGTCAGAGGTAGTTTTAGTACCTAAGGTTTGGCTGATAACAGGCAGTGAAGAAGTAAGTAAATTTGTCCCTTTGCTCCAAAGACCATTGTACTTCATCCACTCCTGATTAAAGCCAGCTAAAGCATAGATATGATGCTTCTCCAGAAGTGTCGTGGTATAATCTCCGTAAATATTCAATGCAAACTTATCCTGGTGATCAGTTTCTTTATACAACCAACTTGGGTAGGTATGTGGACTTACAGCAGGGGTCCACGAAAATGTAATTTCGTCAAGCTCAGGAACGCATGTTTTTTGATTGTAATTATATGACTCATAAGAGAAATCTCCTTTTAAATTTAATCCTTTCGCAATCTTGATTGTTGGTGCAATACTCAAAAGAGTCGTTTCTTTTATTATTTTATTTTTAGATCCATAAGCCATATAATTGAGAATATTGTCGGTGTACATTTCACCAACTGGAGATTCCTTAGGTGTTTTTATTGGCATACTTAGATTATATAAGGGACCTTGCCCCATAGCATACCACCAGCCACCCTTGCCTGGATTATTATAAGGCTCAGTATAATCTGTTTTATTGTAAGACACTTTGTATTTGACAGATATTGATTTGGTAATATCTGTATTTAAATTTAGCAAAATATTATAACGATTGAAAATGTCGGTATTTATTTTATATAATCCTTCCTGTTTTTGGTAGCTAAATGAAGTATAATAACTCATCTTCTCACTTCCCCCGCTAACATTAATTGTATGTTTTTGCAATGGAGTCCAGTCTTTAATAGCCTCACCATAGACATTAGTATTCCCATTCCATGTGATAGCATCTCCATTCATGTGATATATAGGTGTCGTTTCAGGACTATCTATATATTCTTTAGTCCATTGAAGCCTTTCTGTTTCACTTGCTGATGGTGATTGACCGGTTAATTCTTTAGCTTCTATTAAAGCCAGCTGACAGGTATAGTTATCTAAAAGCTCAGGGATGGCAACTGGCTTACTTAATTCATAACTACTGTTGTATGTGGCCTTTACCTTTTCACCCTTTTCCCCTTGTTTGGTTGTGATCAGCATAACGCCATAAGCAGCTCTAGCGCCATAAATAGCTGCAGACGAGGCATCTTTCAATACTGAAATACTTTCAATATCTTCCGGACTTAATAGATTCACATTTGCAGACTCGAATCCATCAACTAAAATTAACGGGCTTCCCTTTGTGAAACTGCTTCCCGAAAATGAAGTTCCGCCACGTACATTAAATGAAGGATTTGTATTTGGACTTCCATCACTAAGGGTTACATTCAAGTTTGGAACAACTCCTTGTAATCCTTGTCCGATGTTGGTAATAGCCCTGCTTTCCAGAACCTCTGAACCGACCTGGCTTACTGCTCCTGTCAAATTCACTTTTTTCTGTGTACCATAACCAACAGCAACCACTTCTTCAATCCCGAAGGATTCCTCTTCCAAAACCACGTTGATACGTGTTTTCCCGGATACCGGTATCTCCTGTGTTCTCATTCCCACGAATGAAAAGACCAATATGGCATCAGCCGGGATATTGGAAATAACATAATCCCCATTTGCCCCCGTAATAGTTCCCTGCGTAGTATTTCTGATGACTACTGAAACACCTGGTAACGGAACACCGGAAGATTCGGTCACTTTGCCGGAGATTTTTATCTGCTCTTGTTCTGAGGGATTCGTTAAAGCAATTAAATTGTTTTCTAAAAACCTGTAGGAAACATCTGTCCCTGCAAAAATTTCTTTCAGGATTTCTTCTATATTTCCTCTGATTTCAACAGTGACCCTGCGGTCGGCATCAATAACTTCATCCCTGTAAAGGAATTTAAAATTACTTTGTTCCTCAATCTGATCAATAACTTTCCTGACCGTCATGTTATTTGCCGTAAGTGAAAGCTTGGTTTGTTGTGAATACACGGTTGCGCTGACCTGTAACAAACCCATCAGACAAAATACGCTTGTCAGTTTCATAATTCGCAGAATTTTTCGTACCACACTTTGATACCCAGAGTGTGGCACCCTTGGTTTTTTTTTCATAAATTTGTTTGTCAATTAAGTTTAACTTCAGGATGCACCGGACTGCCAAATCAAGATGCTTCCTGTTGATTTATTTAAACACACTAACCGGGGGAGGTCAATCCTCCGGTTTTTTTTAGAACCTGTCTATTTGATCCATACGTTGTTTTTATCAATTTCATAATCAAATTTTATTGTAACTTTCAAGGCTTTAATCACCTGTTCAATATTCTCCTTATCGAAACTACCGGTAAAAACCTTGGATTTTATACCTTCATTTTCAATGTGAATTTTCACGCCGAACCAACGTTCAAGTTCAACAGCCATATCTTCAAATGATTTACTCCTGAATTTTAACCTGTTATCTTTCCATGAAGTATATAGGTCAGTATCTGCTTCCTCAAAAATGAAGAATTGTTCGATATGGTCAACCAGCCCAACTTTCCTGAGTTCACCGTCCCCGGAACCCGAAGCGTTTGTTTCTCCGTATTTTCTTACAAATACTGCCCTTTGGTGAGGTTTCAGCAATATATTCCGGGAAGATCCGGCTTTCCCGATATGAACCAGCCCTTCCTCCAAGGTGGTTTCAATAGTGCTTTCGTCCGGATAAGATTTAATATTGAACTTGGTTCCTAAAACCTTTACCTTAATTTCATGAACACTAACATAAAAGGGAGCTTCCTGATTTTTTGACACATCAAAATAAGCTTCCCCGCTGAGTAAAACTTCACGCCTGTCATTTTCAAAAGCTCCTGGGTATTTAAGTTCACTTCCCGAATTTAACCAAACAATGGAACTATCGGGTAATACAATTTTTGATTTTGATCCCAATGGGGCAGAAATGGAATAATACTTCGCTTCCTCCCGGGGTGTTTGTTTATTACGTGTTAACAAATAAAAAGTCGTCCCCCCTAATCCATAGGCCAAAATAAAAATTGCCGCAGCCCTGATCAGGACCCTGGTTATTCCTCGTTTCAGGAATTTTCTCTTGTTATTCTGCCCTTCCAATGGAAGAGCCGCTTTTTCAGCAATTTTCATCCAGGCCTTTTGCATGTTGAGCCGGGAATATTTTTCCGCTTCCCCGGATTGCCTCAGAATTAACTCGAACTGCCGGTAATATGACTGATGTTCATCCGACGAGTCAATCCAGGTCTTAAATACTTTTTCCTCTCCGGGATCCGCAGTCCCGGTAAGAACTTTAACAATAATATCAAAACTGATTTGCTCCATAATTTCCCCTTTCATGTATTGAGACAACAACAGAGCCACAAAGTCCCACGCAAAAAATGAAAAAAGATGAACGTTTCGATTAAGCGAATGCAAAACCAAACTTATTCATGCTTTGCTGAGCAAGAGAATGCTTCAATTGAGCGAGTACAATGTCTGACTTGCCTGAACATATCGAGTGTAAAAAACATCTGTCGAAGATGAAACATCTAACGAAGCTAAGAAACGACTAATATAAAATGAATGTTTTCTGGAAAGAAATCGTGTAACTGCTAGAACAGGATCAAAAAACAAAATATAAGAATTTCATTATCAACCAAATACTTTCTAATTAATTTAAAAGCTTTCCCTAACTGATTATTGATCGTTTTCTTTGTGATCCTCATTTTCGCCGCAATTTCATCATGGCTTTTCCCGCCAAACCTGCTAAGTTTTAAAATCTCACGGCATTGGGGAGGTAAATTTTCAATTGCCTGATAAATCGCATAATTTAACTCTTCTTCTATGATTGCGTCATTGTAGAAACGATCTGTATGAACGTGCAACGTGTAATCTCTAAATTTTTTTTGTACTTCATCATGTTTCAGATAATTCAGACACAGGTTTCTGGTGGATTGAAAAAGATAAGATTTAATGCTTGTCGTGATTACTATTGATTTCCGGTTTTCCCATAACCTGACAAACAAGTCCTGAACAAGATCTTCAGCAACATGAAAGCTCAAGCCATACCTTTCTCCAAAATGGCAAAGCACCGGGTAATAATCCTGAAATAGTGTTTCAAAGGGTATTGTATTATCCTTCCTTATTTCTTCCAGAATATATTTATCTTGCTGATTCATTCATTATCAGAGCTTGTATTGGAGTTTTTCACTTATTCACGAAAAAACCATCATCGCGGGTAAAACGAGAAAATATCATATAGCTAAACACAATAAGCCGCGACTCAACCTATGCCCTTCTCTCAAATTGTAAAAATAACCGGAAAAATGTTTTTACAAGCTATTATAACAAACTAATTTTTATTCATGTAGATTCTTCAAGGATTAAAGGTTAATACCTGTTTTCTTTTTTCCAAAGCTGTTTTCAGTTCGTCATAAGGAATATCCTGAACAGCCGTTTTTTTATCAATGGCCATATTCGCTGCCACTGCTGCCGACTGACCAAGTATCATGAAAACAGGCTCCATACGAATGGAACCATAGGCAATGT
>JBDKTZ010000536.1:0-10391 GCA_039679975.1 Prolixibacteraceae bacterium | reverse complement strand
CGTCTCTGTTTTCGGTCTCCCGTCTCCGGTTTCCGTTCTCCGTTTACCAATCCTCTTCATTGTCGTTTTCAAAGAAGTTATCCAGGTCGCGGCGTTCTTTCTTTGTTGGCCGGCCGGTGCCGGGATCACGTTTCAACCAGCTCATGTTTTTCTGGATCTCGAGGATTTCCAATTCTGATTCAGGTGTGATATCGAGTACAAAATCGCTGACCAGTTTGGCACCCATCCTTTTTTCGGATAACTGCAATACTTTGTAGCTATATGTGACGGGAGGTTTCCTGATCTTAATGATATCCCCGGCTTTAAGGATCCTCGAGGGCTTTACCTGAACATCGCCGATCATGATCCGGCCTTTTTTGCAGGCCTCGGTTGCGGAACTTCTTGTTTTAAAAAAGCGAACCGCCCAGAGCCATTTATCTATCCTAACCTCGTTTCCCATATTATTTCCCGTTAAATTCGGTCATCGTCAGTTCCACACCAATTGTACTGAAGCTTTGAATGATGCGGATACATACGTCAATGCGTTCAGGAAGCATGGCCTTTTCCTCCCTGGACCATTCACTTAAAACATAATCCACCTGCCGGCCCGGTCTGAAATTGTCTCCGATACCGAACCTGAGCCGCGCATAGTTCTTTGTACCAAGAGAATCCTGAATGCTTTTCAACCCGTTATGACCGGCGTCTCCTCCCTTTGGTTTCAGACGAAGGGTTCCCATGGGAAGCGCCAGGTCGTCATTGATAATCAGCAGGTTTTCCAACGCAATATCTTCCTGTTTCATCCAGTAATTTACTGCCTGTCCGCTTAAATTCATATAGGTAGCAGGCTTTAGCAGGATCAACGTGCGGGCTTTAAATTTGTACTCAGCCACACAGCCATATCGCTTGTCGCTAAAAACAATATTGGACGCATCAGCTAATGCGTCCAATATTTTAAACCCGATATTATGGCGGGTGTTCTCATATGCTGCACCCGGATTTCCCAATCCGGTTATCAGATACTTCATTACAGTTCCAGGTTAAACGTTCAAAAGGTTCCGGTCTCTGTAACAGCAATTACTTTGCAGGTGTTGTCGCTGCGGCACGCGCTGCTCTGGTCATAATAATGCTGGCAACAGGCACTGATTTGGAGTTAAGGAATTCAAGATTTTCAACATTCAGTTGTCCAACTTTAACACTCTGTCCAAGATCGAGTTCATCAATATTAATACTGATTGTATCAGGAATGTATTTTGCAAGGCCTTTTACTTTCAAACGACGAAGGTTTACTTTCAGTTTACCCCCGGCCCGCATACCGATTGCATATCCTTCAACTTTAACGGGTACTTCGATTTTAATGGGTTTTTCATCGGTCACTTTCAGAAAGTCGCAGTGTAAAATTTGCTCTTCTACCGGATGGAACTGAATATCCTGCATGATCGCTTTGTATGTGGTTCCGTCAATGTTTAAATCGATCAGATATACGTTGGGTGTATAGATGACCTTGCGGAATTCTGCAGCATTGGTTTGAAAGTGAATGGGTGCCTCGCCACCGTACAGAACACATGGAACCAATTCAGCTGCTCTTAATTTTTTTGTTTCTTTTTTGCCAAGGGCTGCTCTTTTTGAGCCGATGATTTCTACTGATTTCATTTTTTATTCTTTAAATTTTTTTAATTATGGTACTCAGTCCTCCCTTTCCGTAGAAAGGGCAAACAGCATACATAACAATCATGCCGTCCGGAAAAAGCGGTGCAAAGATATAAATTACTTGTAAAATAATGAACTAATTGATTCATTTTTATATACCCGCCGTATTGCTTCTCCAAATTCATCGGCTACAGAAATATATTTTATTTTTTGCGATTCTTTTTTAGCCGGAATAGAATCCGTGAAATAAACTTCCTGCAGGGCAGAATCTTCGATACGCTGATAAGCAGGTTCCGACAATAATCCGTGTGCGGCAAAAGCACGCACAGAATTGGCACCTTCCTTGACCATTAATCCGGCAGCTTTTGTAATAGTGCCGGCTGTATCGATGAGGTCATCAACAATGATCACATCTTTGTCGCGCACGTCACCAATCAGTGTCATACTTTCAATTACATTGGCCTTTGCCCGCGATTTATGACAGATCACCATGTCGGTCCCCAGTAACCGGGCATAGGTATTGGCCCGTTTTGTCCCTCCGACATCGGGTGATGCGATCACAATGTCGCGCAGTCCCATATTCTTGATAAACGGTATAAACAACGCTGAAGCATATAAATGATCGACCGGGACATTAAAAAATCCCTGGATTTGATCGGCGTGCAGATCCATTGTAATAATCCGGTTTACTCCTGCTGCAGAAAGAAGATCGGCCATCAGTTTGGCGCCGATCGATACACGTGGCTTGTCCTTTCTGTCCTGGCGTGCAAATCCAAAATACGGGATTACAGCTATGATTTTATAGGCAGAAGCTCGTTTGGCGGCATCGATCATCAATAATAGTTCCAGCAGATTATCGCCGGGAGGAAAAGTTGATTGAACAATAAATACGTGTGAGCCACGAATCGTTTCTTCATAACAAGGTTCAAACTCACCATCTGCAAACATCGGACGGGACGATTTTCCCAGGTCAACGCCCACACTCTTACATATTTTCGTTGTTAGGTACGTGGTGGCGGTTCCTGTAAAAATCTTAAGGGGGGCTTTTTTTCCCATATCTTCCTAATTAATTTAAGTACCTTGGAATGGGCGCAAAGGTAAAAAAATCTTTAAGACAATGTAAAAAAAAAATGGTTTAAAGGGAAGAAAAGAACCGCAGTATGAAGATATCCTACTCCTCTCCGGGTTCTAAGGTACGTTCAATGAATTTCAGTATTGTTTCCCTTCCCTGGCCGGTTTCAGAAGAGCTGATCATAATGGGCGGCAACTGTTCCCATTGTTTCAGCAACTCTTCTTTGTAAAATTCAATATTGCCCGTGAGCTTATTTTTACCGAGCTTGTCACTCTTTGTAAAGATGATCGCGAACGGCACTTTATTTTCTCCAAGCCAAGAGGTGAATTCCAGGTCAATTTTCTGCGGCTCGTGTCGTGAATCGATCAGAACGAACAAGCAGTAAAGATTTTCCCGGTTTTTGATATAATTAACAATGTAAGTCTGAAGTTTTTCCTGCATGGATTTGGAGACTTTCGCGTATCCATAACCCGGCAGGTCGACCAGGTACCAGCTTTCATTGATCAGAAAGTGGTTGATATGCTGAGTTTTCCCGGGACGCTGGGAGGTCTTTGCCAGTTTTTTATTATCGACAAGCATATTGATCAGTGATGACTTCCCGACGTTTGATCGGCCGATAAATGCATATTCGGGCCGGTCGGCAGGCGGACACTTGCTGACGTCAGTATTGCTCATTAAAAAACGGGCTGTCGTAATTTCCATTTAATTTAACCGTAAGTATTAATTGTAAGTCGGAAATACAAAAAACTTAGACATGTACTTCCAGCAGCTTAATGTTGCCGGAGACGGGTTTCAGTTGAAACTGGGACATTGAAGCCGGGATCAGGACTGTTTCTCCTTTTTTTGCCCGTACAGGAGCTTCAGCACCGATAATCTCGTATTCTCCTTCCACGCAAATGTAGATCATGAACGAATCCAGCTCATAAATGTCTTTCTGAATAGTCTGGTCAAATTCCAGGATGTTGGTTTTAAAATAATCACAGCTTACTACCCGGGAGCTTTTATTCAATTCGGTTGTATATTCTGTCCGGAAATTGTCGTGCCAGGTAAAGTCGATGGCGGCAAGCGCCAGATCAGTATGGAGCTCACGTTCATTCCCATTTGCATCCTTCCGGTTATAATCGAATATCCGGTAGGTGATGTCTGATGTCTGCTGGATTTCAGCCACAAGAATACCTTTCCCGATCGCGTGGACACGTCCGGCCGGCATGAAAAACACATCACCGGCTTTCACTTCCACAAAATTCAGGATATCCATTAATTCTCCTGAAGAAATTTTTTGCAGGTACTCATTGGCGTCGATTGGTTTATTGAACCCACAGTTCAGTTTAGCTCCTTTGTCGGCTTGCAGTACATACCACATTTCCGTTTTTCCGAAAGCCTGATGACGCTCCTTCGCCAGCTTGTCGTCGGGATGAACCTGTACAGAGAGGTCATCGTTAGCGTCAATAAACTTGACCAGCAGCGGGAATTCCACGCTGAACTTATCGTAGACATGGTCTCCTACCAGGTCGCCCATATATGTCTCAATGAGCTCTTCAAGTTCATTACCTGCGAGAAAGCCATTGCTTACAACGGAAACATTTCCCGGCACTCCGGATATTTCCCAGCTTTCACCGCAATTGAGAAGGTCCCCGAAATTTTTCCCCAATTCGGTTTTTATTTTCCGGCCCCCCCATATTTTATCCAGATAGATGGGATTGAATTTTAACGGATATAAGTCCTTCATGTTCAATCTGAATTTAGAATGAATAATCTACTGCTGCCCTTGCTGAGGTGGAGGCACGAATATAGCCAACCACTTTCAGGTGCTCCGGATGGACGGAGTAAGCCTCCAGACCTGCCTTATTCTCAAAATGGGTAATCAGGCTAATATCGTACGCCTGGGTATTCAATTCGATGTTAAGTCCCACTTCAATATACTTCAGCTCATCAATTTTGCCCCATAATCCTTCCAGCGATGATTTTATTTTTTCCCGAACCTCCTGTTTTTCACGGTCAGGAAAATCTTTCAATTTAAAAAGGACAACATGATTAATCATAGCTTTCTTTTTGGAATTATCGCGCGAAGTTAATACTTTTCGGTCTGATTCCGCATTCCGGCATATGAATAACGGATTTTATCGTCTTCTTGTTTATTTTTGAATAAAAGAACAAACAGCCATGCTTTACAACCTGAATCCTGAAGATGTTTTGTACCTGGACATTGAGACTGTACCACAGTATCCTGATTATGGAGATATGCCTGAATTAATGCGAAAGTTTTGGGACAGGAAATCGGATAGTTTCCGGGGAGAAGAGAAACCGGAGGACGTATACGGACGTGCAGGAATCTATGCTGAATTTGGGCGGATTATTTGTATTTCTGCCGGGGTGATCACGCAGAAAAGAGGGGAACGTGTGTACCGTGTCAAATCATTTTATGATGAAGATGAGCGTAAGTTAATTTCTTCATTCAACGATATGCTCGACCGCTTCGTAAGTTATCCGGGAAGATGCCTGTGTGCGCATAACGGTCAGGAATTTGATTATCCGTTTATCGCCCGACGCACCCTGATCAATGGACTCAGGTTGCCCAATATTCTGAACATGGCGGGACTGAAGCCCTGGGAAATGAAAGAAAAATTGCTGGATACGATGCAGTTATGGAAATTCGGCGATTACAGGAGTTATACTTCTCTCGGTCTGATGTGTGCTGTTTTTAATATTCCGACGCCCAAAGAAGATATTGACGGGAGCCAGGTTGCCGGTGTATACTATGAAGATCACGATCTTGAACGCATTGCCCGGTATTGCGAAAAAGACACCCTGGCTGTGGCCAATCTTTTGCTGAGGTTTAGAGGTGAACCAATTATTGAAACGGGAAATGTGGAAATTGTATAGCATGTTGTAATTTGCAGGGCCGGATTTTCCGGAAGTGGCCTTTGAAAAACTTTAGAATTAATTAACTGCAGAAATTCCAACGCAAACTGAAATCTGTTACCTTTGCAGCCCTTAACGGAGAAAGGCAGAAAAGAAATGATAAGTGTAGAAAATTTGGCGATTCAGTTCGGGAAAAAGCCCTTATTTACAGACGTTAATCTCAAGTTTACGCCAGGAAATTGCTATGGTGTGATTGGAGCAAATGGCGCCGGAAAATCCACTTTTCTGAGAATGATTTCAGGGGAGTTGGAACCCACGCATGGTTCAGTGAACATGGGGCCCGGCGAGCGCCTTTCCGTCCTGAGGCAGAACCATTTTGAATTTGATAAATTTCCTGTTTTGGATACCGTCTTAATGGGGTATAAGGAACTGTGGCGGGTCATGAAAGAGAAGGAAATCCTTTATGCAAAATCAGAATTCAGTGAGGAAGATGGATTGCTTGCGGCAAAACTTGAAGATGAGTTTGCCGGAATGAACGGTTGGAATGCAGAGAGCGATGCAGCCATGCTACTGAGCGGATTAGGCATCAAGGAAGATTTTCACTATCAGTTAATGGGGGATATGGACGCCAAGGCGAAGGTAAGAGTACTGCTGGCGCAGGCATTATTTGGCAACCCTGATAACTTGCTTCTCGACGAACCGACCAACGACCTGGACCTGGAAACGGTTTTATGGCTGGAAAATTATCTGGGCAACAGCCAAAATACGGTGATCGTGGTCTCTCACGACCGGCATTTCCTGGATAACGTTTGTACCGACGTAGTCGATATCGATTATGGTAAGATCCGCGCTTTCTCCGGAAATTATTCGTTCTGGTACGAATCCAGCCAGCTTGCGCTTCGTCAACAATCTTCAGCAAATAAGAAAGCTGAGGAAAAAAAGAAGGAATTGCTTGAATTTATCAGACGCTTCAGTGCTAATGTTTCCAAATCAAAACAAACCACCAGCAGAAAGAAAATGCTGGAGAAATTAAATATTGAAGAAATACAACCTTCGAACCGGCGCTATCCCGGGATCATCTTTCAGCCTGAACGTCAGTCGGGTGACCGGATTCTTCGTGTTGAAGGACTCGGTTACGAGCAGGATGGCGAGGTCTTCTTCAAAAATGCCACGTTTACCATCGAAAAGGGTGACAAAGTAGTATTCCTTGGGAAAGACAACCGGGTGATGACAACCTTCTTCCGGATTATCATGGGTGAGATTGAGCCGACAACCGGACTATTTGAATGGGGAGTGACCATAAAGAAAGCCTACCTGCCTATGGATAACTCTGATTATTTTACGAAAGACGAGACGCTGGTCAACTGGCTGGCGAAATATTCAACGGATACCAGTGAAGGATTTCTCAGGGGATATCTCGGGAAGATGTTATTTTCAGGCGATGATCTGCAGAAAAACGTCAAGGTATTGTCGGGAGGAGAAAAGATGCGGTGTATGATTTCCCGGATGATGCTTGAACATCCTAACCTGGTCATTCTGGATCATCCCACCAATCACCTGGATATGGAGTCTATTCAATCGTTTAATAACAATATGAAAGCTTATCCCGAACAGATTTTGATGGCTTCACATGACCATGAATTCATTGAAACGGTTTGTTCGAGGGTGATCGATTTGACTCCGGATGGGGTCATTGATAAATACATGGACTTTAGTGAATACCTGACTGACGAAAAAATTCATGAAAACAGGCTGGCCAGGTATAATAAATAACTTTTTTAACTAGCTTTGCGGCGCTAATTGTAGAAATTAACCATGGACGAAGGCCCGGATCATAAGCGTAGAACAGAATTATTAACCTCCCTGCAGGCGGCCTGATCAAGTCATGCCTCCTCAGAGATAAAAACAGGAGGCACATGTATGCTGAAAATCTTTAAAAGCTTTGGAGGATATGTTGAAATTCCTCAGGCAGAAAAAGGATGTTGGATCAATGTAGTTGAACCAACGAGTCAGGAAATTGAACGTTTGCAAGGCGAATTTCAGGTTCCTGATGATATTATCAGGGATATTCTTGATGCCGATGAACGACCGCGATATGAAGTCGATGATGACTGGTCGCTGATCATTTTTCGGGTGCCTGCCGAAACGCCTAACAATGGTGTTCCTTACGCGACTTTACCTCTTGGCATAATCAGGATCAGCAACGTGACCATCACGCTTTGTGCCCGTCAGAACGAGGTTTTGCCGTTTGTTCAACCGGCCCTTTTCAGGGGGCAGAACCATCTCATCCATGATGAGTTGAATTTTATTCTGAAGTTGTTCCTTCGTTCGGGCAGTACTTATCTTAGCTATTTGAAGCAGATCAATCAGCAGACAGCACAAATTGAAGACGAGCTGGAAAAATCGATTCGAAACAAGGAGCTGAACAAGTTGCTTAAGATGGAGAAATGTCTCGTTTATTTTATTACATCATTGAAAGCAAATGAAATCGTGCTGGCGAAACTTCGTAACTCCTTTAAATCGAACATGGGGGAAGTTAATGAGGACCTGCTGGAGGATGCAATCATCGAGAATAAACAAGCACTTGAAATGTCTCAGATTTATTCGGATATCCAGAGTGGCATGATGGATGCTTTTGCTTCTGTAATCTCTAATAACCTCAATGTGGTAATGAAGCAATTGGCTTCCATTTCCATTATCCTCATGATCCCGACTCTCATCGCGAGTTTGTACGGAATGAACGTCCCCAATCATTTGGAAAATAATAAATGGGCGTTTGTTGTGGTCCTGATCTTCTCTGCTCTGATGTCGTTCCTGGGTATTTTTATCTTTAGAAAAAAGGACTTATTCTGAGACGAAACGAAAGTAATCAGCAACAGGGGGCATTGATTCAAATTTTTTTAATTTAGCAGTTTCGATTAAACGAGAGCAAAATCAAACTTGTTTGTGATTTGCCGGGCGTGAGAAGGATCAGTCGAAGACGAAACGACTGATGAATTATTTAATTGTTCTGAACTGCTTATATTAATTGAATATGAAGACGCTGATTTTATCTCTTCTTTTCTTTGTCTTTTGGTTGTTTGACGCATTAGCCGGCGATCGTTACCTGGAGGTCATTACCGATTCGGTTATTACAGAGACTTACACTTACGCGGAGAAGAATGGCCGGCGCCTCGATATGGATGTATATATGCCTGTTCAGGATCAGGAAGCGGAGCGCCCGGTGTTGCTGTATGTTCACGGAGGGGGCTTTTCGGGCGGTACACGTAATGGAGAGGGAATTGTGGAATTTTGCAAAAAGATTGCTTGCAGGGGCTATGTGGTCGTCTCCATTTCATACAGGCTTACCCGCAAAGGTACAGAAACCGGATTTGGCTGCGACTGTACCGCCGGGGAAAAACTGGCAACTTTTACTGCGGCCGTTGAAGATTTGCATGATGCCACTGATTTCCTGGTAAAACAGCGGGAGCAATTCAGAATCGATCCTCATCAGATAATCCTTGCAGGGAGCAGTGCCGGGGCAGAAACTGTACTCGATGCAGTTTATGATCAGCCATTGAAATGTGAAGCCGATCCATCCGTTTCTTATGCCGGCGTGATCAGTATGGCGGGAGCTATTCCGGATACTGCCAAAGTAACGGTCCAAACGGCAATTCCCTCCCTCTTTTTTCACGGAACCTGTGATAACCTGGTGCCTTACGGAAAAGCTTCTCACCGGTACTGCAAGCCGGATCAGGCAGGCTATCTGGTGTTAAATGGAGGCCAGGTTATTGCCGAAAAACTGAGACTTCTTGGGAAGCCCTACTGGTTGCACACCACCTGCGGCGGTAATCATTCGCTGGCAGGCAGTCCAATGACACTCTATTTCGGCGAAATAGTAAAATTTTGCTATGAATTTGTGCTTAACGGGAAGAAGGATCAGATACATACCATTGTACCGGGCAAACACGAGTGCGACCACCCTGAATTCAATTATTGTGGCGATTAAAAAAGGTGTATATATGAAGATAAAAGCTCTACTCATTATGTGTGCCATGGCAATCAATACAGTTACCTTTGGTCTGGGTCTGGATCTTAAGATTATTACTTATAACATTCGGTATAATAATCCTGGCGACAGCCTGAATGCCTGGCCGCATAGGAAGGATGAGGTTCTGAAACTGATCCATACTCATGCCCCTGATATCTTTGGATTACAGGAAGCACTGCTTGATCAGGTCAATGACATTGCTTCAAAAATGCCTGGATTTGACTGGATTGGGGTTGGCCGTGAAGACGGCGTTAACAGAGGTGAATATGCACCCATTTTTTATAATTCCCGAAAATACCAGCTTAAAGAACAGGGATGTTTCTGGCTATCCGAATCTCCTCATATTCCGTCAAAAAGTTGGGACGCTGCGCTCCCGCGCATCTGCACTTTTGTATTGCTTGAAGATTATGATACGCGGCAAAACTTCTGGGTCTTCAATACGCACATGGATCATCAGGGAGAGAAAGCCCGGCATGAATCTGCGAGGCTTATATTGAGGAAAATCAATGAATTGAATGAAAAAAAGCTTCCTGTCATCCTGATGGGAGATTTCAATGCGCTACCTGATGAAAATACTGTAAAACTAATTAAAAGAAGACTGGAAGACTGTAAAGAGTTTTCCCTGACGACAGGTGAGGGACCTGAAGGAACTTTCAATGGATTTGATTTCAATAGTCCGCTCACGGACAGGATCGATTATATCTTCGTGAATAAGGAAGTTGTCGTGAATAAATACGTCGTGCTTATCGATTCAAACGGAGAACGCTATCCTTCAGATCATTTGCCGGTATATGCGGAACT
>JBDKTZ010000198.1:0-21949 GCA_039679975.1 Prolixibacteraceae bacterium | reverse complement strand
GAAACGCTTGACAGGAATAAGGCATACATTCCGGAATTCAACCGTGTGTTTTTCAATGATTGTGGTTCAATATAAATCACATCGTTCGGATAGATATAAAAGGCATCTGAATTGAGAACATTCTTTTTCGTGAGGTCAATCTTATAAGATTTTGTTCCGGTATCTGTCTTTCGGATAATGGAGATGTCTGTCAGCCCGGCATATTCGGTGATTCCATCGGCCATACCAATTGCTTCAAGTATGGTCATCGAGTTGTTGTAGTTGTAATAAACTCCAGGGGAGTTCACTTCTCCGAGCACGCTCACTTTATAATTCAAAAGCTTTACCTGGATATTGGCATCTTTCAGATATTCATTCGCCTGCTTTTGTACGGCTTCCTGGGCCTGCTTTAACGTCATGCCCGCCAGGTGAATGTTCCCGATAATGGGCAGATTAATGTTCCCTTGCGGATCTACCTGATATCCATTGATGTGTTGCGCTGCCTGCGATTCCCATCGGGTACCCGGACCAATCTCGCCGGATGAGCTATTGGCGAAGAGTTCATTGATTTCCGGATTAATGGTCTTTACGCTGATGTAAAGATTATCCTCCGGATGGATTTTGATTTCCTTTGGCGGAGGAGGTGTACCTTCCAGAGTAGCCTGATTCTCCAGATCGCGGAGATAAGCCATGTTCTTACGTGTATTGCATGAGGCCAGGACGATCGTCGCCAGCAGGAGAACGATCCCAAAACGTAAATTTTCAGTTTTCATACATTTTCTAATTTAATTGTGTCATGTCATTTTTATTGGCCGTTTTTTTCAGCAGAGTCCGGACAGGCTTTGCATCCGTCCGCTAAATCGAAACGGTCGTACTGAACTTCATTATTTATTAAATGAGTTTATGGAATTCCTTGAGTGGGTTCCGCGTTCATGAGTTTCTGCTACATTCCGGAAAATCCGTTTAACTTCAACTCTTCAATAAGCATCCCACTGGGCGAAAGCGGATTTTGCGCTCCTTTTATAGGATGGTTCGTTTGATTTATTTGCCGTCGCCGATAAGCATCACTTTGATTGTTTTCAGGATAAGGATCAGATCCAGTTTCAGGGACCAGTTGTCAATATATTCCATGTCGAGTTGCATCCATTTCCGGAACGGAATATTGTTTCGTCCCGACACCTGCCAAATACAAGTAATACCCGGCTTCATACTGAGCCGTCTGATTTGCCACCGCTCATACTTCTCTACTTCTGAAGGGATGGGTGGACGAGGGCCAACGACCGACATTTCGCCTCGCAGAACATTCACAAATTGAGGTAGCTCGTCTAAAGACGTTTTTCTAAGGAATCTTCCTATCCGTGTAACCCGCGGATCCATGGTAATTTTAAAAACAGGCCCCTCTTGCTCATTTTGTCCCAGCAATTGTGCTTTTAGCGCCTCGGCATCGACTACCATTGTGCGGAACTTAAGACAGTAAAAGCGGCGGCCATTCAACCCGACACGTTCCTGCTTGAAAAAAGCGGGACCACCGTCATCCAGTTTAATTGCAAAGGCAATAAGGGCCTGGATGGGAGCCGTCAGTATAATTACAAAGAGGCTGAAGAAGAAGTCGAAGACTGCTTTTATCTTTAGTGAAAGGTAACGGTGACGACTATTCTTATAGGAAATAAACGGAAGTTGATTAAGCAACGATACCTGTGGTTCAACCTGTTCTACATTCAACACCCGGGTCTGGTGATGGAAAGCCACGCCAATCTCCGCGCAATCGGCAATATATTGCTGTATCTCGGTCTGATTGAACAAAGAGCGACAGTAAACGACATCATCAATGGGATTATGATCGATAATATGCTTAATAGTTCTCGTGTTTGGAATAATTTCATATTCGGACAGATATTTTTCAGTTATCTTTTTGCTGTTCGTCATAATTGCTCGTATCTGCATACCCCAATCCTTCGTATTGATGATCTGATCAATGTAATTGACCGATTCATCATCAGCAATGATCAGGATTTGCCGCTTGTTGAAGCCATTCCGTCGTAAAAAACGCATCACGGTGAAAAGAATATTTTTATAAGAGGTCAGTACAAAAAAACCTAAAATGCCAAAATAAGCCAGCCTTTCAGGACTGAGGGACTGATATTCCAGCAACAAATTGACAGCAAACAGGAAACCCACCCCGGTGACAATTGCTTTTGCGTAGTTTTTGAGAATAGAAAAATAGTTGGACGTACGAAAAATTTTCCCCAGATTAAAAAGATCAAAGATGATGTACCAAAGCAGCGCATTGAGGATCACCGTGTTGTTTATTTCGGGTGATGCGATCATTCTCCGCACAGCCGAATCTTCCGTAAAGTACCAGACGAACAGGAAGCAAAAGACGATAAGGATTACCTGTAATCCGGCACTTACTTTTGCTATAACTGATTCACGTTCTTTAAACATGCTTCGGATTTTTTAATGTTAAAATTGTTCATATCTCTTCCCGATCCGCCAGGGGATCCTGTGATCAATGAACTGAGTAAAGAATTAGCTGGATATTGAAATGACACATCAGAACGGCACAGCAAGAACCTGAACCGGATTTAATGAATTTAAGTTTAATCGGTCCCTTTCCCTGTCGGTGCAGTATCCGGAGGTCATATTTTGTGATCAATGAATATACTCATCAGCATGTTCATTTGATCACTTAATCACTATCGTTGACTGGGCAGGTGTTTAAGTTTTTTCTGAAATAAAAGTAAGCCCGTGAGTATTCCACTCAAATTAGCTAACAAATCGGTAAAGGAGAAAGTTCTTCCAAACGGCATTATCCCTTGCATGACTTCAATAAAGAAGCTGAAAATAAAGATAAGGGTGACAATAATAATCTTATGGGACGGCTTGTATCCTGAGAATACAAAAAGACTAAGAACGGCCATCACAAAATACAGTACAAAATGAACAAATTTGTCGAAATTAGGAATTCCTCCTGCATCGGGGAGTTCTTCCTGTGGAATTATGCACAGCAGTGTAATTAAAAACAACCAGACAAATGTTAAGACTTTTAATAAGGTAAGATGTTTATTCGCGATTGTTGCAATTTTTTCTATTATCATATTCGGTCATTTACATTAGTCGTTTCTCACGTTCGGCAAAGCTCATACAGTCTGACTTTGCGTTCACCTAATCGAAACGTTCATTTTGTTTGTGCTGCCTTTAAAAATTCCTTTATTCGCTGTTCCTCTTTCTTACCGCATATCAGAAGGGTGTTATTTGCTTCAACAATGATATAATCATTAAGTCCCTGCACAACAACTGTTTTTCCGGGCGATACCTGAATCATGTTGTTGGCGCTCTCATAGAAGAAAGAATGTGATGAAGAAGAAGCATTGCCACATTCATTTTTCCCGGTCTTTTCCCACAAGGCGCTCCATGTTCCCAGATCTGACCAGTCGAAGCTTGCCTTTTGCACATATAAATTGTCGGCTTTCTCCAGGAGACAATAATCGATTGATATATTTTCGCAATCCGGATAAATCTTATTGATGTACTCCCGTTCCTTCGCCGTGTAGTAATGGGGAATGCCTTCTTCAAATACCCGGGCAATACGGGGACTGTATTTTTCAAATGCAGCAATAATCGCGTGAATTGACCAAAGAAAAATCCCCGAATTCCATAGGAAACCACCTTCAGCCAGGTACGATACCGCGGTATCGAGATCCGGTTTTTCACGGAATGTGTTGACTTTAGTGATTTCGCTGTCTTTTTCCTTCATTTGAATATATCCGTAACCGGTTTCGGGATGACGGGGGTGAATTCCCAGTGTCAGGATAGCCTGATTCGATTCAACAAAGTCAAGTCCTTTCATGATCGACTGCTGAAACAAGTCGATGTCGGCAATCAGATGATCGGCCGGTGTAACCACGATGGTGGCTTCGGTGTTGATCTTTTTGATCTTGTAACAGGCGTAGGCAATGCATGGTGCGGTATTACGCATACAGGGTTCAGCCAGAATATTATCGTCCATCAGCAACGGATACTGATCCTTAACAATTCCGGTATATTTTTCAGAAGTAACTACCAAAATATTTTCAATGGGGCAGACATCCAAAAACCGGTCAATCGCTTGCTGAAAGAGTGTTCTGCCGGTACCGAGCATATCCAGGAATTGTTTGGGTTTTTCCTCTGTGCTTACCGGCCAGAAACGGCTTCCAATTCCGCCGGCCATGACGATCAGGTATGTGTCTTGTTTCATCTGCTTATTTTTTCAACTTAACCAAGTATCGTTTTCGTACCAGGTTTATTCTCACAAACTGATGGAATTCGCGGGAATAATCACGTCGTGGATTTTGCTCGTACGCGAAAGATATAGTTCTCGGGCTCGTTTCATGTGTCTAAATAAAACAAATATAGTCAAGTTTTAGTTTGCATAGCAAGTATAAGGTAAATCAGGTCTCCTGCAGCTGATTTTTCAAGTACCAGCCATAAAGGCTGGTTATGCCGCTTTCAATATTCATGGTGTATTTCCATCCCAGGCTGTTTAATTTCCCGGGATTGGTGAGCTTTCTCATTGTACCATCCGGTTTGCCGGTGTTAAAATAAAGCTCTCCGCTAAATTGGACTGTTGTCTTGATGAGCTGGGCCAGGTCTTGAATGCTGATCTCTTCACCGGTGCCGATGTTGATGTGAGTATTGCGTATTTCAGCCCCTTCATTGGGCGTCAGGTCGCTAAAATTAATTTTCTCCATCACAAAAATACAGGCGTCGGCCATATCTTCGCTCCATAGGAATTCCCGCATCGGTTTGCCCGATCCCCAGATTTCGACAATGATTTTTTTTGCCGATTCAGCTCTTTTTATTCCGTATTTGGCAAGGATATCCCCGATCTCCTTCTGAGAAGAAGAACCCGTAACCGATCCCACCGGCCTTTGGTCAAGATCGGCCCGAATCGCATCCCAGTTGTCTTCTTCGAGACATTTACCCAAATAGATCTTTCGGATCAGGGCCGGCAAAACATGCGATTTTTCAAGATCAAAATTATCATTTGGCCCATAAAGATTGGTTGGCATGACCGACAAGAAGTTTGTACCGTACTGGATGTTGTAACTTTCACACATCTTTATTCCGGCAATTTTTGCAATGGCATACGGTTCATTGGTATATTCGAGCGGTGAAGTCAACAGACTGTCCTCGGGGATGGGTTGAGGAGCTTCTCTCGGATAAATACAGGTACTACCAAGGAACAGGAGTTTTTTTACTCCGTTCAGCCAGGCATGATGGATCACGTTATTCTGAATCATCATGTTTTCATAAATAAACTGACCACGGTAGGTGGTGTTGGCCATAATTCCACCCACTTTCGCGGCTGAAAGGAAAACATATTCCGGCTTTTCCCTGGCAAAGAACCCGGCAACCTCAGCTTGATTGGTCAGGTCAAGTTCCCGATGCGTTTTAAGGATAAAACGATCATATCCCTTTTCCTTTAACTGTTTATGTATAGCCGAGCCTACCAATCCCTTGTGACCGGCGATAAATACTTTACTGTTTTTATCCATGATGACCTTTCTTGACGGATTGCTTTTTAAACCGTGAACAAGATACGAATCGGTTAAAAATAAATCAACATCCTGATTTATTATTCAAAATAGTTTAATATTCGGTAGCCGCGGTCCTTCAGATAAGCATCTTTTTGCATCAGGTTGATGTCGGATTCCATCATTTCTTTCACCAGGCTTTGTAAATCGTACTGAGGTTTCCATCCCAGAAGGGTCTGAGCTTTCGAAGGATCTCCGATTAACAGGTCTACTTCGGTTGGACGAAAATACATGGGATCAATACTGATGATTTCGGCAGGTCCGTTGTCAATTCTCTTCTTTATTCCCTCCAGATAGGGATAACCCACTTTCTCCATGAAAAGTTTTTCATCCACATCGGCAAGATATCCTTTTTCATCGGCGCCTTCGCCTTTAAAGATGATCTCCATACCTAGCTCGCCACAAGCTATTTTGATGAAGTCGCGTATGGTTGTGGTAATTCCGGTGGCAATAACATAATCGGAAGGTTCATCCTGCTGCAGGATCAGGTACATTGCTTTGATGTAGTCTTTGGCATGTCCCCAGTCGCGTCTTGATGAAAGGTTACCCATGTACACTTTTTCCTGCATTCCCAGTGCAATCCGGGAAATAGCCCGCGTCACCTTCCTGGTTACAAATGTTTCACCCCTGATGGGAGACTCATGATTGAACAGGATCCCGTTGCTGGCATGCATGCCGTAAGCTTCCCTGTAATTTACAGTAATCCAATAGGCGTAAAGCTTAGCCACGGCATAGGGCGAGCGGGGATAAAACGGAGTAGTTTCTGTTTGAGGAACCTGCTGAACCAAACCGTATAATTCGGATGTTGACGCCTGATAGATCCTGCTCTTTAACCGAAGCAGACGTACAGCCTCCAAAATGCGTAAGGTACCTATCCCATCAGCATTAGCCGTGTATTCGGGGGTGTCGAAGCTGACTTTGACATGGCTCATGGCCGCCAAATTGTAAATTTCGTCGGGCTGCACCTCCTGAATAATTCGGGTTAGGTTCATGCTGTCGGTCAGGTCGCCGTAATGCAGAATCAAATTCCGGTGGTTCATGTGAGGATCCTGGTAAAGGTGATCGATCCGGTCGGTATTAAACATAGACGAACGGCGTTTAATGCCATGTACAAGATATCCTTTCTTTAAAAGGAATTCTGAAAGATACGCGCCGTCCTGGCCGGTAATCCCCGTGATTAGTGCTACTTTTGCCATAAATATTGGTATTTAACGTTTAAACTTCAGAGTTGGATTTTTGTTTTACGGCTGCTCATTATTTTGTATCCTGTCTGTTCTTTTCCATGACAAGATGTATATGACTCAGATGAATATAATTATCTAATATTGATTTCATCTCATCCAGGTTACTCAAATATTCAGAATAATGTTCAAGGGGAAATAAGGTTCCAATCTTGATTAACATCTCTTCTACAATGAGGCACGACGATTTTGCTTTGGAAAAATGATACAGAATGAAATGCTGATCATTGTGGGAATAGGCTTCCCGGATATCCAGCTGAATTGAAACAACAGCCTGTTGGAATTGTACAAACAGTGAAAGATGAGGCTCTTCCGGAACAGGTTGAAACGAACCCGTCTTCTCGATCAGTTCTCCGGATATTTTCCAAAGGTTTGAACTTTGGTAAGAGACCGAACTTACATCCATGGAGTCGATGTTTTAATAATTAAGTTTCTGCTGGACTTTTGGATCCACGTAATTCATAAGCAGTGCCAGCAATCAAAAAGGCTGCAATACTAATATGATCAATCGCTGTGATTGATCGCTTTTTCCCAAATGATATTCCACATTAAACGAATACTCATGCTTAGAGCTTTCTTTTTTGCATCCAGATGTTGCCTCATCCTGAGGTTTTCTTCCTGATTGAGTAACGCTTCGATTTTTGGCCATGCCAGGGTTAGATTTTTGCTGAGATCAATGATCTGATCAGTTAAGCCAAAGTCCAGTAAAAGCATTTCATATTTATGGCTCCAGCTGGTTGCCAGGCAGGGAACACCTTGATTTAATGAGCTCGCAACCCCATGATAACGAGATGATATGACCATCAGAGATTCACCAATCACCCCTTTTATTTCACGGGCATTTAAACCTGAAATTACGGGCAGGGGAGTATTAAAATGTCTGCGGATTTGCATACAAATGTCTAAATCACCTTCTGCCTCATGGTTGAGTAAAAAGACTTCTTTTCCTGCCGATTTGATTTTTGAAATGATTTCGATCAGATTGGAAAGGTACCTCTCTGCATTTAATTCAGTATGCGTAATCATTTTTTTATTTGGAATGATGCACACATGCCCTTTTATTTGTTTGAATTCTTCAGGGAATATTCCCTTCACATTGATCGTAAAATCGGGGAACTGTAAAATTTTATCGGCTTTTCCTCCTGCTTCCAGCAAGTAGTTTTTCGAAACGGATTCGCGAGCTACTATCAAATCTGCATATCGATTGAGTATTTCAACACTTCTTTTTCCTGTCTCGGAGCGAAATGGACCGAAAGCTTGCGGCAGCAGGACTATTGTAGTCCCGTTCTGCTTCAATTTCTTATAATAGTTTTCAAGCCGGTCAAGAAACTGACCGGAATGGTTCCACTGATCGCCCAATCGGAATCCGCTGGCGTCCAGTACCAGATCGATATTCTTTAACGGGTGATATTCTGATAGCAGCGAGTGGTGAGGCAGTCCTATTCTTGATAACACTGACCTGACATATCTCCCGTAACTGAGTAGTGCAGTTCGCTTAAATGCAAGACTTGTTTTGATTTTGCCGGGATCACTCATTAGAGAATTGAACAGCACAAATGCGTTCGGGTATCTGACTTCGATTTGCTCCAGTATGGAGAGAAGCATGAGTTCAGCACCCTTGTTTTGTGTATTTGTTCCGTCTATTTGGATTTTCATGCGGGGTATTCTTTATTGTCAACGAGATATCAGCAATTCCATTCAAGAGTTAGCTTTTCATCGACAATTGAGATCATTAGTTATATCTGACTACTGTTTTTATATCCTTTTTTACGGAGGAGGGAATGCCGGAATTTGGATCAGCATAGCCCACTGAGATCGACATAACACACCTTTCCCAGTCTTCCAGTTGTAAAAAAGTTTTTAGCCGGTAATTATTAGATGGAATGTCTGACCAGTTAATGATGCAGGAAGACAAGCCAAGGGTTTCGAGTGCCAAAATAAAGCTTTGAGCCGACAAGGCTCCATCAATATAGATCAGATGTTTGTCCCGCTCATCAAAATAATTGCTTAAGTCACCAATCAGGAAAACCATCATTTTAATGTTTTGAGCGAATACCTCTGATCCGTTTGGCAATCGTGCTGCTTCAAGAATTCGGCCGGGATCGTCGATGATTCGGTACATAAACGGTTGTCTGTTACAAGCACTGGGAGATTGCAATGCTGCTCTGATAGCATTTTCGACCAGATTCCTGGGCACTGGCTTGTCCTCATAATATCTGACAGAACGGCGTTGTCGGGTGAGTTGAAGAAAATCGGTATAACTGATCTTGCTCCTTGACCTGGTGAACGCCATGTAGGTTACCGGCAACTTTATTTTTTCATCCCTTTTTACCTTCAGGAAGATAGTTTTCGCGTTTTTTGTAATTTCTGTTTCCCGGACGGTATCAAAATATTGCTGTAAAATGCCGATGGCCCATTCTTTGGTTGAGTTGTCTACCGGCATTTGCACAAGATCTCTGAAATTTAAAACTGTTTCCAGAATATAGGATTCGGCGAATACGGGCTTTGAAGGAGAAGTAATCAAGCCTTTTTCGATCCGGTGAATACTTCTTCTGAAATTGCCCATATTCAAGGTTTCATTTTTATTCTTATAGATTCCCGATACGACTGCGAAATGTTCTTCGTGAAAGCCACCTGACAGAAAAGTATAATAAATTGAGCTTAACCGGGGTGATTTTAGGAACAGTGAATACAGAAGCATTCTCGCCTTGAACTTAAACTTAGTGAATTTGCTCATGTCATTGTTTTTTATGAGGTATCGGTCACTGCTTTAAAAGGGAACTAATAATTAATGTTGGTTCGCTGAAGATAAGGCAGAATATATTGAGGGATCTTTCTGCCAATTTTAAATGACAGGGTTACATACCACCACAGCCGGTATTTCTGAATGATTTTGAAATCCTCTGACGATTTCTTTTTTTGAAGGCTGGGAGAGGTACTCTTCCCTCCGAGCCTCATTTTTACCAGATAGCGATCAACGAAGTGTTTGGAGATGGACGGATTTGTAAACCAACGCAGCGAAATTTCATAATCGCTGGCAATTGAATAGCTGGTATCGTACAATCCGTATTTTTCAAAAATTTCACGTTTGACGTAAATGGTGGTGTGCAGGGGGATCCATCCGAAGTACAGATAATAATGCCTGTGGTGTGTGGCGGGATAAATGCGCTTCACTTTCGATGCTTCATCGTTGGTAATATACATCCCGTTGCCATAAATGAGGTCAGCATTGGTTTTGCGAAATTCACCAACTATAAATTCAATCGTGTTTGAATCGTACAGCAGATCATCTGAATGAAGTAACCCAATGACATCACCGGTTGCAGCCTTGATCCCTTTGTTAAATGCCTCATACATTCCACTGTCGGGCTCCGAAACGACGACATCGATCTGATCTTTATACTGATTGATAATTTTCATTGTTCCGTCTTTGGAAGCTCCGTCCACAATAATATATTCGATGTTCGGATAACTTTGGGAAAGAACACTTTGAATTGCCTTGTCGATTGTATTTTCCCTGTTGAAACATGTTGTGATGATCGATACTTTCATGATATGGTGTTTATTTTTGTTATTCTGAGTTTCCTTCCATTTCGTATCATCTTGAGTTCTCGTATCTAAAGGTCCGTGTTCTGTTGTATTCTTATTTGTATAAGCTTTTTAGATGGCTGATAATTTCCTCTTTATTATGATTATGTTTTCGTGAGAGTTCGTAAATTTTTGAGTCAACCAGAAAGCGGTACCAGAATCCCTGTAAAAAATGCCAGATTAATCCCTGTTTACCGTCCAGAAATCCCAATCTGAAAAAGTATCTGTAAATAAAATTGAGGAAAGGTCTGACAAATAAGGGCAGATTAGCATACCTGATCTTTAACCAGCGTTTTCTTTGTTCTTCCGTTCCAAAAAGGTTGGCAGGAACCTGATTTTCTGAAAAGATCGTGTATTTGGTGTCGAACATATCAACTACCTCCCGTGACGCATAAGCGTTGTGTTTTTCGGTCCACCAACTCAGGTCATTCAGATTCCGGTCAATTTGTGTACAATCAATTTGTGTGCTGTCACCTTCTGTAAGTTTAATATGTTCATCCATCCAGCGATTTTCGCAGTAGCCTTTCCCATACCGCCATATTTTGAGATGCCATACCGGATACCATCCGCCGTGAAGAAGTTCTTTGCCCAGGAATACAATTTTTCTTCTTACATAGATCCCTGTTATTGTGCCTGGTTGTTTCTTGATCTGAGTCCGGATAGACCGGGGCGTTTCTTCAATGTATTCGTCGGCGTCGATGCGCCACACCCATTCTGAACGGATCGGGCAGTTTTCGAGCGCCCAGTTAAACTGGGATGCATAGTTTTTCCATGGGTTTTGATAAATCTGTGCTCCGAGCGTTTTAGCGATATGAATAGTGGCATCAGTACTATAGGAGTCGATCACAAATATTTCGTCGGCTATTTTTTGTAACGACCGGATACAGCGTTCAATATGCTTTTCTTCGTTGTAAGTTAAAATAATTGCTGAAACTAAGTTTTCCATGTTCGGTCTTTTATGATTCTTGGTTTGATGAACCGGGCGGGGTTTCCTCCGACAACGGTCCATGGTTCCACTTTTCTGAACACGGACGAACGGGCTCCAACTACGGCTCCCTGTCCGATATGCACACCAGGTCCGATAAATGCATCGGCCGCTACCCAGGCCTGATCTTCGATGATAATCGGAGCGACAATAAGCGTATTCAAGGGATCGCTGATGTCGTGCGATGAGGCGCATAAATAGCTTTTTTGCGAAATGGTGGTATGGGATCTGATTGTGATCCTGCCCTGGTTATAGCAGTCGACCGAGGGACCCAGACAAGCGTAAGTGCCCATTTCGAGATTCCACGGTGCCCAGATTTTTACTGACGAATAGACCATCGCTGTCCATTCGATACGGGCACCAAAGCATTTTAGCAAAAAGATGCGCCAGTGGCGGAATATACCAGGAGAAAAAGGCCTGAACAGTAAAAACCAGGTGATATTCCAGATCATCCTTCCAATCTTGTTCCTGGCCGAAAAGTGATTCCTGTATTTGGACAGATCAATAATTACCTCGTTCATAACAGTGCGTGAGGGCTTTAGTTTTTTTGCAGAACAGCCTGATAGAGGTTGATCATTTTAGCGCCCATTTGTTCGGCAGTGTATTTTTTGCGAATTAAATGATGACCGTTCCGTCCCATTTGTTCAAGTTCCGGTTCAGTTTTACCTGAAAAATCACGAAGCGCTTCAGCAAGAGGTTCCTCCCCATGTTCGATCCACCACCCGCACTGATATTTTTTCAGATCATACCAGGGAGCTCCTGTCGTTGTGATTACGGGAGTGCCACATGCCAGCGCTTCGGCGATAACGATCCCAAAATTTTCGGAATGGGTGGGCAGTACAAAAACATCTGCTTCCCGATAGAGATCCCATTTGGTTTTTCCGTAAATTCCGCCAAGGAAAATGAACTGATCTTGCATCTGATTGTCAATGGCTCTTTGTTTCAGCGATTGGACATATTCGGGCTCGCCTTCTCCGGCAATAATAATTTTGTACGATTTGAATATTTCCCGGAGGCGGCCAACAGCATCGATCAGATTCTCAATTCCTTTTTTGGGATTTACGCGGGAAAGGAACAGGATGGTTCCCGATTTTCTCCAGCTCTTTTTTAGCTTGATTTCGTCAGTTCTGATACCATTTTCGATGATGGCCATATCGGTCCGGAATCCGAGCTTCCTGATATTGTCAAATTCAGAGGCAGCCGTAGCGTGAAGGCAGGTAGCTTTCTGAATTGACTGCCGCTGATAAAGTGTTAATGCCAGGTTTTTCTTGTGCGGGTTCCGTTTGAGTATCCAGGGTTCCAACATGCCATGCGGGCTGATGATCACGGGAATCTTCCTTTTTTGAGCGCTGTTCTGAATAATGGTATTCGGTAATTCCCAAATCCCGTTAATATGGATAATATCAGGTTTTAGATCATCCAGAAGTTCTCCTACCTTATGGCTGAATCCGATAAGTTTTAGAATAGAAAGATCCAGAGTAATAATCCTGACCCCATTAATCTTGACAGGATTCGATGTTTGTCCTGTTACGATAGTGATATCCACTTCTTTCGAAATCCCTTCAGTTAAGAGTTTCAGGTAGGTAGTTGTTCCGCCGGAGCAGTGATCGATCGATGTAATGAAATGCAAAACTTTTATCTTATTCATTTCAGGAAAATTAAAATTACTCATTCATTATCGCGGACGTTCTGTCCGGCTCAGGAATACCATGGACGGGTCCGGCTTTTTAATTAAATTTAGCACTGACCCCGCCATAAAGACTAAAAGGTCCCGTAAAGGCTTTGGTCAGGACCGAACCTGCACCCAATACTAACGAATCGGGTAATGCTGTTCCCGGAAGTAAAATGGAGCGGGTGCCCGACGGTCGCTTCGGGGCCCATTACCAAATGCTCAGGATAAAAAAACGATAATCCGATCCGTGCAGTTGGATGAATTTTATATCTAAAGATCCGAACGAGCAGTCTCCGGCGAAGGGGCCATGGGAAGAAAACCAGCAGCAATTTTAACAGAAGCTTCATCGCTTTTGCATTAAGTAATTTATAGGGCCATGCGGAAGCTTATTCTTATAACGTTTATAATAAATCCTAAGATTCCACAGTCGGAAGAACAGAACATTGAGCATCACACGGAAAGGATTTGCAATTTCATTCATGAGAACCAATTGTTCGTGTTCTTCCTTTTGCAGTGCCTTGTTTGAGCTCAATTGCCCGATCTGCATCGTATAGGCCGCGCAAATCTTATCGACATACCTGAATTTCGCCCCCGAATGAAGAGCTTCCAGCCAAAATTTGGTGTCGGAAACTAATTTAAAGTTTTCATCGAAGCCTCCTATCTGAAGGAACAAATCACTGCGGGTAAGCGTGGCCTGTTGCGTGAACAGGACTACTTCCTTATGCAGCAGATTCCCAAAGTCCTGGTATCTGGGGGAGGAGGCCTGTTCTCCGGTGACATTACCATTGACATCAACAAAATTTACCCGTCCGTAGACAATGTCGACGTTGTGATGGTCTATCACCTGGAATAGCGTTTGAAATGAGGGATACCAGAAGTCGTCATCATTAATATAGGTCAGATATTGATAATTTTTTGCGTATGCTTTTAGCCCGAAATTCAGTGCGGGATAAATTCCTTTACAATTGGCAGGTTCCTGTAAAACAGTGAGGTGAGGGTACTTTTCCCTGATACGCTGACAGGCATGGGCAGGCGCTACAATTACATGTTTGACCCTGTTTCCTCCTATTTTTTTTACAGACTCAATGGTCCTGGATAGTGAAGGCCTTGTTCCTAATGTCGCGGTGACTACTAAAGTGTCGGGAAAGCTCATGTTTTTGTTCTGATTAAGGTTTTCGTTGTTGATCAGGTATTGACGTAAATGCTTCCAATCTGAGAAAATCAGGAGGTATGTTTTTCCTCCTTGTTAAGTATTTCGAGATATAGCTGATGATACTGTCTTGCAATAAGCCTGGCGTCATATAATTGTATAGCTTTTTCTCTTGCACTTTTTACAAGCTGGGGGTAATTGTCTGAATGGGCAACCCATTCGATTCCGCGTCTTAAGTCTTCCGGATCATATGGAACTGCCTTGTATCCGTTCTGTTTGTGATCGACAATCGTCTTTGGTCCCGTCGCATCAAAACAAACGACAGGTGTGCCGCACGCCAATGATTCAACTAAAGTTTTGCCGAAAGCATCCATCAGGCTTGGCGCGACGAAGATGTCAGCAGCCGAATATAATAGCCGGAGGGTAACTGTGTCGTGGACAAAGCCGAAACTCTTATACTCCAAACCTGTTTTAGCCGCTTCTTCACCCGGTATTCTTCCAAAGAACACGATAAAATACTCGGAAGGGCTTAGACGCGATACGGCATCCAAAAACCGGTCAAATCCTTTATAAGGATCGGTAATCTTCTGGGCGCCTGCCAATATGATCTTTTTGGGCGTGTCGATTTGCAGTACCGTTCTTGCCAGTTGCTTATCGAGGGGAAAAAACTCCGAGCTGCTTACGTTATTGAAGATCATCCTGACATCGCGTTCTTTTAGAAGCTTGCTCTCCTTCGCCGTATTTGCCAGCCAGGGACTGATCCCTACATAAACACACTCCCTGGGAAGAAACTTTTGCTTCCTTTTGAAATTGATCCTTGAAAGATCATGATTATTACTGCTTTTTAATTGCACGCATTTTCCGCAACCAATTTTATACCGGTCGCAGGTTAAGCTGTAATGACAACCGCCAGTCATGGGCCACATGTCGCGAAGCGTCCACACGACAGGCTTTTTGATTTTTGATAAGTGCTTCACATTGACCATTCCTCCGTTTATCCAGTGCAGGTGAATAATGTCTGCCCAATGATAGGAGGGGTGCGAGAGAAAATTATATCCCGCCAGCGCCGAACTGAAAATTTGTTTTTCACGGTGCGGATAAAGCTTTAAAACAGATTTATCGATCTGGTGGATGATCCCATTTTTAAAACGTTGCCAGCTTGTTGAGTTAATACTGCTCACCGATTGATCTCCCAGTGAATCCAACGCATTGGTGAGCACTTTGGAATTGACCCCCTGCTCAAGGAGACTTTGATGCAGCCAATATGCTCCCTTTGCGGCTCCGCCATGCAGGTCACCTGAGATCAGATGAAGAATGTTCATAGTATAATAATTTGTCTTTTAGCGGGCGAATGGAACTACACGTTTTTGAAAACCACCACCTATCCTCCGCGATGTCCGGTGCAATAGGTTTGTTTCGTTCCTTGTATTTACCTCATACGCCTGCAATCTGCGGCTCTCCTTGTTTCATCTTCTCTGTTCCGGGTTGAAGCCCGGTTTTCATTTGCTGTAAAAGGTAATATGACGTCAGAAAAATGGCCGCGGTTTGAGGAACGCTGAACCTGATGTGCTGAAAAGGTGAAAACAGAAACATCCAGATCGTCGCAATTGTCATTGGAATAAAAATCGGATAAATTGGCATCGACTGTCCGTCTTTTATCAGCGAGACCGCCATTTTCATCAGCAGATAAAAGAGATAAACCACGGCCAAAAAAGCAAACCAGCCATAATTAACCCACGCTCCCAGAAATATGGAATGACTGGGAATCAGGCCCGCCTCTATTTTTGCCTTATCTGTATTATACTCTTCATCGTGGTATTTCAGAACAATCTTATAATATTTTAATGTTTTGTCTTTAGCCCACGAACCATGTCCGAATAAAGGGGCATCCTTGATGGCTTCGATCGCAGCAAAAGCTTCTCCCCGGCCTGTTACGAGCAGATTAAAAGGATTGTATGGGTTTTCAATGCGTTTCAATTGTTCCCGGGCATGTTCTCCTCCAAGTGCCCCGCTTAACGTGGCATTCACATAAAAGATGTACATGGTCTGAAAAACAACGATCAGGATTAATGCGCCGCCAACTATATATGCTCTCCTGAATTTGAACCCTGAATAAAAAAGGTAAAGAAAAATTGCCGACAGAATCATAATCAGGCCTCTTGACCTTGAGTCCATTGCCAGACTTACCAGCCCAAAGATAAAGAACATGACCGGTATGATCTTCGTTTTCCCTTTCATATGGAGGAAAATGGCAATGGCAAATAACACCTGGGTGATCATAGGTGCAAGACGGAACTTAAAAAAGGCCATTTCGTTTGAATTCAGGTCAACTCCCATAGGGTCCGAAATAAGAAGCCTCACCGCAGACGTAATGATGAATAAGGTGATCGCTTTATAGCCATTCAGAATCTTAAATAAAAAAATTACAGATACCACACTGATAATCGTTTGGGACCAGCCTCTCAAATAGTCAACAGGAGCAGATTCCACGACAAAAATGTCTGTGACGACCTGAAACACGAACAGCACCAGCAGAGTCAGTGTAATTTTCCCCAGCAGGTTGTATTTGGTGAATTCATTTGACTTGTAATAAAACGGCAGAAATAAAAGAACGATCACCTCGTTCAGTTTCAACTGTCCGACCAGGGGGATCCTGATCATGTCGAACAGATTGTAGAGAATTATGATTAGATACGTTATCATCCGATTCAGATTATTGAAGATTACGCTGATGCAATTAAGCTTTTTCTTTATAGGAATTTGGAATAGTGAGTTGCGAATTTTGAAGTGCTCCTTATCCGGGCCATAACTCCATTGATCAGATTGCTGATCAACGTCCGGTTCTTTTTTGAACAGATAAAGGCAGCCATAAATGCTGCAAAACTAACTGCCAGCTTGAGTATAAGGCTGATATAAATATTTTCAATGGTCACTTGTCTGAACATCAGATTTGCCAATAAAACAACCAGACTGATAAAAAAAGGCGAACCCAGTTCCATGAAAAATTTTGACACGGGAGAGTCCAGCGTCTTTCTGATCAGAAGATAAATGCTTACGAAGAAATTTAATACGCGGGCTACCACGATCCCTACAGCTACACCAAGCAGGCTCTTGGCAATGAAAATACCATAGATCACGCCCAACACGATCAGTGTGGACGTAATAACTCCCGACAGGAAGAGCAGATCAGCACGGTTGGCTGATTGAAAAAATGAACCGGTACTGCTCAATAAGATCTCAAGTCCGATGATAATTGCCAATACCTGAAACACGGGAACACTTTGTGTCCATTGTGACCCGTAAAACAAGTAGATCACCTCTTCTCCTGTGAAATACAGCAAAACAGATAGAGGAAAGCCAATCGTAGTCAAGATGCGGGTCAATGTGATAAAAGAGTTGTATATTTTATCCTTACGATCCTGATAGTCTGATAAAACAGGGTGTAAAACCGGGGTAATAACATGGGTCAGGTTCTGTACAGGCATGAGCATTAAACTGAAGGCCTTGTCATAATAACCGAGCATAGCGGAGCCAAAGAATTTTCCGATTAACAAATTGTCTGTGTTTCGTGCGAAATAATTGATAAAGTTGAACAGGAACTGGTAGGTTGAGAACCTCCAGATCTTTAGAATGGATTGCCACCTGATGTGAAACGCGAGCTTTACCGGGTTTAGATAATAGCTGCCGAAAAAAAGAAATAGCCCGCTGATTATTGCCCTGAATATTAACGCATAATAACTAAAGCCGAACAAGGCAAGAACGATAGCTATTATCCCGCTAACGACCTGTACCACGACCGAGATGATTCCCAGTTGCTTGAACTTCAGTTCTTTTTTATTTAAAGCGCTTGGAACGACGTTAATCGTAAAAATCAGAACTGAAAGTGAAAGCCACCGGGCAATGTTTAGTAATTCCGGATTGGAATAAAACCTGCTGATCAATCCTGCGCTGAGATAAAATAGCAGCGACAGAGTCAGGGCGATCATTATAGAGACTGAAAAGATGGATTCAATATCTTCTTTTTCAAGGTCTTTATTTTGAATGAGTGCCGGCCCGATTCCAAAGTCGGCGAGATAGGTAAAGAATGTAATAAAGACCATTACGATCGCGACGATCCCGTATTCGGGCGGAGTCAGCAAGCGCGCCAGAACAGCCGTGACGATGATCGATATGACGATATTGGAGTATTTGGCCAGCGCTGTGTAAAAGATTCCGGTACCTATTGATTTTTTAATTGAAGACATTTGGATCGCAGATTTAAATTATAGAATTGTATTTTAAAAGGTGATGAGAACAGGTTTGAATCTGCTGTCCGGTTTTTAGGAGAAAAAGTATCTCTCTTTTTTCAATAGCTTCTTTGAGAAATGCCTTACCGTTGTAAAAAAATCTACCAGTTTGTTATTTCTCAATGCCAATAAGGTCGTGGTGTCCAGATCTTCTATTTCAGTAATACATTTTTTGAACGTTTCAATTTCAAGGGGTTTGCTTACGTCCAGGAAATTTTTCACCGCGATCTTTTTCGCCTCCGTCCATTCTTTTCTTGAACGTTCAGTTGCCGTACTGGCATACTCCCGAATAAAAAACTGTCTTCCTGACATTTCAAACTGAAAATCATTGAGAATAAGACGCCACATACTGACCATATCTGAAGGAGCAATGACTGTATCGGTAACGATATAACCGCCTGCTTCCAAAAAACTTCTTCTTGAAAAACAGGTACCTGAAGGAGTAAGTCCGCCGGTCATAAAAGCCTGGAAAATATGTTTCCCCTGCGAAATCTGTTCCAGTCCCAGCCCGGATTTTTCCCAGTTTTGCTGAAAATCACGGAATACGCTTTTCCCCCAAAGCACATACTTGTCAGGAAAGTTGCGAAGTTTCAGCTTTTGATAATAACTCGCCAAGGCATCGGGTAACAGCAGGTCATCCGAATGACAAAAAATGATATAATCACCCTTTGCCTCCCGAAGGCAGACGTTATGGTTTTCGATTAGTGATACGGTTTGAGCATTCCTGATGACCCTGATGCTGTTCTTAAACAGATTCAGGACGTCCTCTGTGTGATCGGAACTGTTATTGTTCGCAATGAAAATTTCATATTCCTGATCAAACTTTTGGTTCAATGCGCTTTCAATTGATTTTCGAAGCGTATCGGCATGGTTATATGTCGGAATGACGATCGAAAAGATCATAACCTCTTTTTTATTAACGAGTTATATGTATGCTTTTGGGGGAAAAGGTTTTCCGGCAAAGATCCTGTTTACCATGCGGTGATTTTCCAAAGCATTTTCCAGAAATTTTTATGGAAAATACTCAGAGGTTTATTTGCCGCATGGATCATCAGATTCCTCATCAGGTACCCTCTTGGAACCAGTCCTGTTTTCATAAAAGCAAGATAAGTTTCAAAGTTGTTTGTACCGGAACTTCTCACATAACCTACAAACATTCTTCGTTCCTCTTCCGTGATAACTTTCAGAAACCGGTCAACGGCTTCAATGGCAGAACTTAACCATTCTTTCGTGGCAAGTTCAACGACTGTACTGGCGAATTCTCTGATAAAGAAGATATGGCCGGTCATTTCAAATTCAAAATGACGGAGTACAAGTCTCCACAGTACAATCATATCGATTGGGGCCACACGATGTTCAACATAGATAAAGCCGCCGGCTTCCATAAAACTTTTTCTGCTGTAACAGGTTCCCGTGGGGGCCAACCCCCCGGCAAAAAATGCTTTAAAGCAATCTAATCCGGAACATATCTGATCAATTTGCAGCCCTGTTTTTCTCCAGTTAAAAAAATAATCCCGGTACATGCTTCGACCCCAGAGAACATATTTTTTTGGGAAGCCTCTTTTTTCAATGATATTGTAAAATTTAGTCAAGGCATCTGGTAAAATCCGGTCATCTGAATGGCAGAAAACAATATAATCGCCTTTAGCCTCCCGGATGCAGATATTATGATTCTCGGCCGGCGTAACAGTTTGGGGATTAATCACGACGCGGATTTTTCCTTCATACTCGTCCAGCACCTTCTGGGTGTTGTCGGTACAATGATTATTTACGACAAGGACTTCATAATCAAGCTTAAAATCCTGATTGATGCAACTCTCAACCGCCGATCTTACTACGTTGCAGTTGTTATAGGTCGGTATTGCGATTGTAAAGATCATAATTCATTGATTGAATAGTATCTTATTCCAGGCAGATTAATTCAGGGTGAAGCCCTCTTTCCTCAAGCATTTTACTGATTTCCCGTTTGTATATACCGTTCATGATCAGCAGTACATCCGGTTTGATTTGCGTCAACGCGTCGGGCGATATGTATTGAATACCGATGCCGGGAATAAAGTTACCCTGCATGTGCGGATTAATATCAACGACATGCTTAATCAGTTTCAGATCATCAAACTGTGACAGAAAACCGACTGATTTGGACCCTCCTCCCCAGATTACTACATTTTTATTCATTTCTTTGTACTGGCCGAGTCGTGTCCTCCAGAAGGTAAGATGCCGGTTAATTTTTACTACGAATTCATCGACGTGCGCGTTTAAATCATCAACACTCTCCTCGATCGGGTGAATGGAAGTTGATCTTACAGTTGTGGGGCGCGCCTCAATAAATAAATATTGTTTATCATATTCCAGGTAGAGGTCAAGTACTTCAAAATAATTTTTTCTAAAAAGGCGGGCCAGGGAACCTGGACTAAAATAGGAGCAATGTTCATAAAAGATGTCCCAGAACGCTGAAATATCAAGGATTCGTACAACATTGGGCACCTCGAAGAAAACAGTTACTTCTTTATTGTCCGGAATTGACTTACGTACTGTTGCCAGGAATTTGTTCGTTAACGGAATATGCTCCAGCGTGTGCCGGCAGGTAATCATGTCTTTGGGAAGATCCTTATGTTTCACCGAATAAAATTCCGGGATGAATTTCAGATTTGGATTCGGAGTGATCCGACCGGGAACAAAAGCAGGATCAATTCCAATACCCCTGTTGTGACCTAATTCGCATACCAGATTCAGGAAGTCACCTTTACCGCATCCGATTTCTACGACATCTTTCCCAATTACATCGTATTTTTCAATGACACGTTTGGATACATTGCTGATGAATTGATTGAAAGTGGCGGAATATCCCTGCTGATCTTCGTATCCGTGCGTATAATGATCGAGACTGGTGTCAAAAATGCTGTTAAATATAAAGCCGCAATCAGAACAAAAAGCCAAAGAAATATTTCTTCGGGGAATTGACATCGCTTCCTTATGATCTTTGATCGTGATCAGGCTTTTACTTGGTGCATTTTGAATATAGAAAAAGTTCCGGATATTTTTCCCAAAGCAACTGGGACAACTGCTTCTTTTCATAGGATTTGAAATTAAATTGGTAAAAATTTATCATACTTATTTTTTGAGTGGATGTTATAAGTCCGGATTTTCAGCTTTATGCCCGAAAATCAGGAGTTGGTTTAATCTGTTTCTTATCTGCGCGGGAAACTTTAAGTTGATCAGGTTACTGACATTAACGGCGGGAATGCCTTTTGTTGCTCCTGCCATAGCTGATCTGAAAGTCTTCCCTTTGGAAGCTCCACGTCGTCGAAAGTCAGGAATTGATCCTGCGCGACGTCTCTCTTTAATCTGCAGCCCTTCGCAAGTCCGATGGGCAAAAGGTTTTCATTTCGTGCATTTTCATAATTTTCGCAAAGCCCATAGGTCATGTATTGACCAAGTCCGTCAAGATAGGTATTGGCTTTGAGGGGGA
>JBDKTZ010000589.1:0-6296 GCA_039679975.1 Prolixibacteraceae bacterium | reverse complement strand
ATGCAGTAATTACCATTCTGGGGTTTTCCATCTCGCTGACGTTTGTGATCCTATTGGTCGTCTATGTTCAAAAAGAGTACTCTGTCGATCAGTTTCATGTGAATAAGGACCGGATTTACCGGCTGGTACACGATTCCTATTCGGTTTTCGCTCCGCCATCGGGCCCGCTTTTAGCAGACAAGTTTCCTGAAGTAGCGGGTTACACCCGTACTTACCGGCAGGACGGTTTTATCTCGGGACGCAATAATGAAAAATTTAAGATCAGTTACCTGATGGCCGATTCGGCGTTCTTCTCCATGTTCTCCTTTCAATTGCTGGAAGGTCGTCCTGAAACTGTGCTTCAGGGCAGGAGATCAATTGTCCTCTCCCGCTCGTATGCCTTAAACGTCTTTGGGAAAATACCTGAACAGGGAGAATTGGTGAAACTGGACAACAAAACGGAGTATCGGCTTAGCGGCATTATGGCTGACTGGCCCGAAAATACGCATTTTCAGAAACCGGACGCCATTATTAATTTTCCGTCGCTTGCCGATCAGTGGAGATTTCCACAATTGCTGACCACGTACGATAATCCGTTATTCCTTGTCTATGCGGTGTTGACCGTTCTGCTCGTCGGGCTTATCGCGGGAATCATTCCTGCGCTCAAAATTTCGGCCTTTAACCCGGTCGAAGTGATCAAAGGCGGTTTTCGGATGAAGGAAAAAAGTGTTTATTCCCGGCTACTGATTTCTTTCCAATACCTCCTGATTAGTTCCCTGCTGATCAGTGCCCTGTTTATTCAAAAGCAAACCCGCTTCCTGCGAAATTATGACCTTGGCTTTAAAAAAGATCAGGTTCTTTGGATCGATAATACCATAGAGGCCGATCAGTTGAAAACGTTTAAATCGATCCTGGAAGATATACCCGGGGTAGCGCATGTATGTTGTGTAAGGGGAACCCCGGTTGATGGCGGGAACAATAATACCTTCGATCACAACGGTAAGCTGATCAGTTTTCAGACCTTCGATGTGGATACCTCATTTTTCAGTATGATGGGCATGGAAGTTCGCCGTACGGGGATGGCCTTGTCCGACAACATCGTTTGGCTGAACGAAGCTGCCGTAAAAGAGATGGAATTACCGGAGAATCCCGTCTCGGTTAAAATTTACGGACAGGAACGCCCGGTATACGGTGTTGTGAAAAATTTTCATTTCCGCGATCTGCGCCAGACCATTGGTCCGGCTTATTTCCAGATTCTAAATCCCGACCACGGGGCGTGGAGTATCCTGGTGAAAGTATCCGATAAAAATGTATTTGAAACAGTCAATAAGATTAAAGCGTCCTATCATCAGTTCACTCATGGATTGCCTTTGACGATGGGATTTATGGACGATTCGATTAACAAATGGTATGAAGAAGAAGAGCGGACAGGATTGATGATCGGCTATTTTACGCTGCTGACCATCGTCATTGCCGTGATGGGGCTGTTTGCTATGTCTTTATACTATGTGCAGCAAAAAGTAAAGGAAATTGGTATCCGAAAAGTAAACGGCGCCCGGATTTCGGAAGTAATGGCCATGCTCAACAAAGATTTTGTCAGGTGGGTGATCATTGCCTTTGTAATTGCCACTCCCTTAGCGTGGTTTGCTATGACCAAATGGCTGGAGAACTTTGCCTATAAAACCACACTCAGCTGGTGGATCTTTGCCCTGGCAGGTTTGCTGGCATTGGGTATTGCACTGCTTACCGTAAGCTGGCAGAGCTGGAAAGCCGCGACTAAGAATCCCGTAGCAAGTCTGAGATATGAATGAAACGAGCCAAGGACGCCGCGGTTTACACTCCAGGTGATGTCTATTGGCGAGTTCCATACGATGTTCTTTAGAGAAGTGCTGAAGTTTAGTATGTATATTATGTGCAGTTAATTTGAGATGAAAAATGCATGAATTGATTCGTGAATTGGTGCCGCTTCAGTGACAGAACGTCGCAGCAAGGAACCCGGTGAAAGCGCAATTGCACACGCGTGTCGGGAGCAGATGAACAGAAAAAAATGTAAAGCAACATCATTATGAATGTATTCAAGTTAGCCGTTCGCAGGTTATTTCAAAAAGGAGAGCATACGCTCACCCGCATCATCTCATTGGCAGCCGGACTGGCCTTTGGTATTCTGCTTTTATCGGAGGTTCTTTATTATTATAGTTTCGACAGCTTTTATCCGGATGCAGATCGTATTTATGTGGTATATGAAAATTTCAAAATGGATAAGTCGGCAAAAGAGCTCGACAGTTATCATTCTGTCAGCGGCGCCATAGCTCCCGGGCTAAAAGCTGAAGTTCCCGGTGTCGAGGCAGCTACGCGTCTGAATTCACTTGGTGCCTCCGTGTTTTACACCGACGACCGGAAAAGTTATGAAGCTGAATTTTCCCTGGCCGATGAACACCTTTTTGACGTACTTCCCCGGCCGATGATCAGCGGAAATCCAGGAGAGATTCTGAAAGCACCCATGAGCTGTATGGTATCCGATAAAATTGCAGCGGAAATGGGTGGAGACGTGACCGGAAAAATAATCGAACTGAAGGAATACCCCGGCAGGAAAATAACTATATCCGGTATATTTAGAGCGTTACCTGAAAATACCAACTACAAATACGATGTCCTGATCTCGATGGTTTCAACCAGTCAGTTTACCTGGGACGGAACCAATAACTGGCTTGGTAACGACCGTTACTATGCCTGTGTGAAGCTTGCACGCGGTGTTGATCCTGAAAGCCTGATGCCGGCCGTCCGGAAAATGCAGGAAAAGCACCAGGACATCATTAAACTGGAACAGATACAACAGGGCATGGTTTTGAAGTATTCTTTTAACCCCATTCAGAAGATACATGCTGCGAATTTAAAAGACATGATATTGATCCTCAGTTTGATTGCTTTTGCTGTTTTGCTCGTTTCACTCATGAACTATATCCTGCTCACCCTAAGCGCCCTGGTAAATCGAGCCAGGTCGTCGGCTGTGCACCGGTGTTGCGGGGCCCAGTCAGGTAATCTGCAGCAACTGATCTTCTCAGAAACGTCACTGTTGTTCCTGATTTCGTTATTGGGCGCTTCCCTGATCATTCTGGTTTTAATGCCGCTGGCCGAAGCGCAGACAGGACATCGCCTTGCTTCGGTATTGAATCCTCATGTCATCTGGCCCTTGCTGGGCCTGTTGACCTTATTGATATTGTTCATCAGTTATCTGCCCGGCCGGTTCTTCTCACGTATACCGGTGGCTGCAGCCTTTCGTAATTATAAACAAAAAGGCAACCGGTGGAAGCTGGCGCTTCTTTCGTTTCAGTTTATCGGCGCTTCTTTTATTCTTACCGTTCTGGTCATTGTAACGCTCCAATACGACCGGATGAAGAACGCCGATCATGGTTACCGGACCGAAGGCGTGTATTATGGTTCGACCAGCGGGATGGACGGGAATAAGATTTCAATGGTCTTGAATGAACTCCGGTCCTTGCCTGAAGTGGAAATGGTTGGCCTCGGGTGCGGTGTGCCGACCGACGGGGCGTCGGGAAACAACGTTCTTTCACCCGACGGGGAAAAGGAACTGTTTAATGTGGCCGATTTTTATTGGGTGGATGAAAATTATGTTTCCATCCTCAATATTCCGGTAACGGAAGGGCAGAATTTTTCACCTGCAACATCGGCCACTAACGACATACTCATCAGCCATAAGGGATCTGAAATGCTAAAGATGAACAACAGGTGGACCGACGGAACAACAGGAAAGCAGGTTGAGATAACGGAACACAATGAAAGCGCATCGACCATACGCGGGATATTCCCCGATTTCATCATTGGTTCCATGTCCGGTCGCGACGTCAGGCCCTCCGTCTTTTTCTATATGCCCCGGGAAAAATTTGAACAAGAAAAGATTAATCATCCTGCCTTTTCGTTCATAATTCTGGTGAAAGCTCACAAAGGGGCTCAGGCCGGGTTTCTGAAAAAAATGACGGCAGTTCTTAATCTGGCCTTGCCTCATCAGGATGCGGTGGTGAAAAATCTGACAGATGAACAGCAGAAAGTTTACTCATCGGAAAGGGGATTCCGTAATGCCATGATGGCAGGGAATTTCGTTATCCTGCTTATTACGGGAATAGGCTTGTTGGGATATACCGCCAACGAAGCGACCCGTCGAAGCAAGGAACTGGCCATACGCAGGATCAGCGGCGCAAACTTTCAGGATATCCTCCGAATGTTTGTCATGGACCTGGAATATGTTGCTGTTCCGGCGGTACTTGCCGGATTAGGTGCAGCATGGTTTATAGCAGGAAAATGGATGCAGAATTTCGCCTCGAAAATAGCCCTGAGCTGGATGCTGTTTGCATTATGCAGCCTGTTTATCCTGGTGCTGATCGCACTGATTGCTGCCGCGAACTATACCAGGATTGCCAACCGCAACCCTGTTGAGGCGCTGAGGTATGAATAGCAGTTCGGATATCCCGCAGAAGAAAAAATGCACCGGCAGATAATGCTAACTCATTTTTGCTTAAATTTAACAAATGTTTTATTTTGCATGCATCAAATAATGGATAAAACAGTTGTTAAGAATGAGAAAGAACTTCAGGTTTAAACCGGGACGATTATGCGGGTTTGTCCTCGCCATTTTGTGCATCCTTATTTTATCGGATGGATGTAAGAGGGTGTCGGAAACATCTATGGGAGCGATGCTCGACCGAATTGAATCGCAAATGTTTCAGGAGCCTGAAAGTCTGGACAGCTTGCTCGGTCAACTTGATACAATCCATATTACCCCCCTTGAACGGGCAAGAATCAATACGATCAGAGGAGTGGTTCAATACAATAAAGGAGAATTAGAGAAATGCATTAGTTATTTGGAAAAAGCTGAGACTGTCTATTTGAGTCAGGAAGATCGTTATCACAGCACGATCAATAAGCTAATCCGGGCAATTGTCTTTGAGCACCTCCAGTTGGTTGACAATGCATCCCGTTTATACATGGAATGTGACGAATATTTTGGCAGACAGGGTAATGAAAGGTTCAGGTTTTACGCATCGCTGGCTTTATTGCGCATGTCGGATCAGCTTGCCCTGGATCGGGAATCGCTTTTCAAACGCCTCAGGCAGAAAGCCGAAGAATTGAGAGACCCGGTGTACCGGGCGTTGTTGTATGCTGCCATGGGAGCCTCGGGGGAAAATGATTCGATAAAAATCAGTTATTACGAGAAGGCGAAGGCTGATTTTATTAAGGCAGAGCGCTGGTCGGGAGTTTATACAGCAGAATTGAATATTTTGTATTCAAAAATAAGGCAAAATCCCTCAGCGCGAACGCAGGCGTATTATGACCGGTTCCCGGACAAACCATATCGCTATACGCCAACTTCCGAACAGTACCTTCGTTATCGGTACGCTCAAGGCTATTTGTTTGCCAAACAAGGGAAGGACATGAAGGCGATTGAGGTTATCGGTCAGGTGTTGGACGACGCGGCTGAGATGAAAATTCGACCTGTAGAAGCGAATTGTGTTGAATTGCTCTCGGTCCTTTACAAGCATATCGGCGATTACAAATATGCTCAGCAAATGTTGGAACGGTACAATGGTTTGAAGGCAAATGAACGGGAAGTCATGCGCAGGTATCAGGTATTGGCATTGGGTGCGTATTACCGGTATACTGAGTTGGAGCAGGAAAAACTCGATTTAAAGCTCCAGGTGCAGCGGTTCCTCTTTATCATGATTGCGATGGGACTTATCTTTGTGATCGGGCTCCTGACTACCTGGATCTTGCTGAGAGAAAGCAGGCACAAACAAAAAATTCTGAAACTGAAAAATATAGAAATTAAGGAACAAATCACCAATTTACTCCAGTCGTTAAAAACGGAGCGAAAAAAGAAAACCGACCTCATCCGGCAGGTTCAGGATTTACAGGTTCAATATCAGAATGCTTCGGCAAGTTCAGAGCTTCTAAAGGCCATAGAGCAAAAGCGGATTACAACATGGATTGAATATGAAGCCGTTTTTCAACGCTTGCGCCCAGGGTGGATTGAACGTTTGAAGCAGCAGGTGCCTGAGCTTAGCCCGACAGATATGAAATATTGTATGTGCCTGTATTTTAATCTAACCAATTACGCGATCACGAGTTTATTAGGAGTTGGGGATGAGGCTGTGAAAAGCGCTAAAAAGAGGATCCTTAATAAATTCTCATTGGATGAGTCGACAGAAATTTACCTGTATTTGAAAAAAATTGACTGAAGAAAGACAAAAAGTCCCGGAGTTTAAAAGGTACTACAATGTGAAATTGGGAAGGTTATCCGGAGG
>JBDKTZ010000220.1:0-28808 GCA_039679975.1 Prolixibacteraceae bacterium | reverse complement strand
TCGGTAAGGTAATACAGTAAGGTCGCATTTCCTGCGAATTCCTGGATGCCTACCTGTCCGTCCAGTTCGGCATTTAATCCCAGTTTAAGCATGCGCAGCGCAAGCGGACTGTGTTCCATCATTTTTTAAGCCCACCCGACCACTTCATCTTCCATTAGCTCAAATGGAACTACTTTGTTCACCAACCCCATTTCAAGAGCTTCAGCAGCCGAATACTGTCGGCACATGAACCAGATCTCGCGGGCCTTCTTTTGGCCGACAATGCTGGCCAGGTACGATGAGCCCAATCCGGCGTCGAAACTCCCTACTTTAGGTCCGGTTTGTCCGAAGACTGCATTTTCGGAGGCGATGCTCAGATCGCAAACGACGTGGAGCACATGTCCTCCTCCAATGGCGTAACCGTTTACCATTGCGACAACAGGTTTGGGGAGACTTCGGATCTGACGTTGCACTTCCAGAATGTTGAGGCGCGGTATGCCGTCTTTGTCGATATAACCGCCTTTCCCTTTTACGGTCTGGTCGCCTCCCGCACAAAAAGCTTTGTTTCCCGCGCCTGTCAGCACGACGACTTGTATACGCTGGTCTTCGCGGCAAATGCGCAGGGCATCGCTCATTTCGTTCACCGTGGCGGGGCGGAAGGCATTCCGGTAACGTTCGCGGTTGATAGTGATCTTTGCGATTCCCTCAAAATAGCCGAAGATAATATCCTCGTATTCTTTAATGATTTCCCAGGTCCTTGTATTCATGGTTGAAATTGTTTTTTCAAGTCGTAAGAGATTAGTTGCAAGACCAGTTGTAATCTTTTGTCTAATTTCAATGGTTAAATCGTTACCTTTTTACTAACAGCTCATAGCTCATCGCTCATCGCTTTAAACAGTCCCCTGAAAATCCGGCTGTTTAGCGGCGCGTCGGTAAAAATCTCCAGCAGAGCTGCTTGCTCCTGCCGGGGAGAATAAAAATGGCCGAGCGCAGCTTTCAGTTCTTCCTCATTCCCGGCATGATAGTAACTGAGCCCAAATGTTTTTGCAATTCCTTCCGCGCGGATCTTATTTTCAGTAAAGAAATGTTCGCTGAAAGCGGGTGATTTTTCCGGCCCTTTGATCATGCTGAAGATGTTGCCGCCGCGATTGTTGATCACAATGACACGGAGGTTCTTTCCGATATAATTATTCCACAGTCCGTTGGAGTCGTAAAAGAACGACAGGTCCCCGATAATGATGGTGTTCAGCTTTTCCGAAACGGATGCAAAACCAACCGTTGTCGATAATGAGCCATCAATGCCGGCGGTTCCGCGGTTTCCCAGGTAAAGAGCGCCCTTGACAGCGTCAAGGATCAGCGCATACCGCACCGGCGAGCTGTTTCCGAGATGGACTACCGGGTTTTCCGGAATAGCATGAGCGATCAGGCTGAATGCCTTTAGATCACAGAATTCAGTCTGCGCAATAAACTGATCTCTTCGCTGGTTTACCTGTTGTTCTTTTTCTTTCCAACGATTGAGATAGGTTTTATTTTTTAGAACGATCCTGCTCAGAAGTTGTTTAAAGAACAACGTCGCATTTTGATTAATTACCCTGGTAAGTGAATGATAGGTATCGACGTGTTCGTCCGAGAGGGTCAGATGCCAGTGATCGAAGGGTTTGTTATTGCGAAGGAACTGCTTAAGCGGTTTCGATACGAATTGCCCTGCGAAGGTAATGAGTAATTCAGGGCGGAAATCTTCCATCCGGTCGTTCTTCAGGGCAGACATCAGCAGGTCGATGCTTCCGCAAAAGGTCTGATGGTTCAGATTGGCCAGGTGTTCTTTTAAGATCACTGTGCCCGTTTTCTCTGACAGTGCTGACAACAGGCTCTCCAGCTCTGTATCGGGGAATTGTTGTCCTGCGAGGATCATGACCCGCCCGGTACCGTTAAAGACGGAAGCCAGCCGGTCGAGTTCTGTTTCGGTCAGTGTCGGTTGTAATGCAGTTGTTTGGATCACCTGAACTGCAGGCAACTCTTCGTCGAGCAGGTCGTGCAGCGGTTCTTCAACAGGGATGTTAATGTGTACCGGGCCCTTGGTTCCTGAAACGGCCATATTCAGGCATTCATTGATCAGCCGTCCTGCAAACCAGAGTTCTTTTTCAGATTCTCCTACGGGCAGGGTGACTTCTTTCTTTGTAAATTCCTTGTAAATATGATCCTGTCTGATGCATTGGCTTTCGGCCTGGCCAATCCACCAGGGAGGACGATCGGCAGTAAGAACGATTAACGGCAGGTTCAGGTAAAAGGCTTCGGCTATGCCGGAACTATAGTTCAGGGCGGCAGTTCCTGATGTGCATACCAATACAACTGGTTTCTGCGTGCTCTGCGCCAGCCCCAGGGCAAAATAGGCGGCGCTGCGCTCGTCCACGATATTCCGGCACTGAAACCGGCCGCAGCCGGCAAAGGTGTGAATCAGAGGGCCATTACGCGATCCCGGCGATATAATGATATCGCCGATTCCCCTGGCCAGTAAAATGGCTGCCAGCTGGCGGATATGTTTTTTTGTTGATATCATTTAGTTTGGACAGCTTCAATGGCTGATAACAAGGTTCTTGCTTTGTTGTTTGTTTCAATCCATTCATCGCCCGGGATTGATCGGGCCGTAATGCCTCCGCCTGAATATAAAATATAACGGTCAGCGGTAATTTCCATGCATCGCAAATTTACAAATAATCTGACGCAATTATTTAACCGCCAGGGACCCAGATATCCGGTATAATACCGGCGATCATGTTTTTCGGTCTTTTCGATAAAACGGTCGGCCTTGTCTTTGGGCAATCCGCAAACAGCAGGAGTTGGATGGAGCTCGGCAATGAAATTGCCAAGCTGATGATCTATTTTTTGAGCGGCAAACCGAAAACTTGTTTTCAGATGGGCTACCCTGCCGCTTTCCATTGTTTCAGGCCCCTGGGTTGAATAGGGATGAATGCCGAAACGATAGAAAACATCGAGCATGTAGCGTGAAACAAAGGCCTGCTCTTCAATTTCTTTGGTGTACCAGCTGTATTCGGTTCCGACCTTTCGGGGCTGAGTTCCGGCGAGAGAAACGGTTTCCATCATTTTCCCGTGAGTCTGAAGCAGGGCCTCGGGAGTGGCGCCCATCCACAATCCGGCCTGCGGAAGATTAACCAGATAAACAAATGCATTTGGTGTCATGGTGCGCAACTGCATGTACAGCTCTCCGACTGATTCATCTTTTCTGTCTGTTGCCAGCAATCTGGAAATGATAACTTTCGACAAACTGGTGTGTTTAATTTCGGCGATTGCCGATTCGATGTCACGAAGATAATCCGCTTCCGGAATCGCATAATAATCATGTTCTTCCTGGCCCGATGGTTCACATACAGGAAGGGATTCGATATCAAACGACAAAACTGATCTGCGATCTTTCAGCCAGATTCCCGGTCGAAGTAAGATCAGGGGCGACTTTTCAGTGATCCGGTAAGGTGCGAAGACAAAACCTTCCTGTCCGTTCAGTTTTTTAAAGTCAGGCAGGATAAGCAGGTCCTCCGGATTGCAGATCAATAATTCAGGTACCGATTCACCCGGCATGGACCAGGCTGCAAAAGGCCTGTTTTGAGATAAGAGTTTGTTGAGAACTATAGTATAATCGTCCTTTCTGGTCATTTCTTTTTAACAATGATATTCGTGACCCGAGCTGTTGAAATAAGCCGGTCTTCTTCGCTCCTTAAATCAACATTCCAGATATGCGTCTTGTTTCCCTGGTGGATGATTTTTGCAGTTGCCCAAACTTTTCCTTCTTTTACACTTCCGGTATGACTGGCGCTTACCTGCATTCCCCGCACATCGAATTCCTTCAGATCGATCAGCAGCATGGTTCCAATTCCGGCAATCGTTTCCGCCATGGCCAGACTTGATCCGCCATGCAGCATTCCACCCGGGCGCGAGGTTTGCGGACAAACCGGCATGGTGGCTATTACCTCTCCGTCAGCTATCTTTTCGATCTTTATCCTGAGGTTTCCGATCAGGCTGTCCTGCATGGCCTCGTTGATGAGCTCGACGGGCGTGTTAATTGTTAAGTCACTAAAATCCATTGTAAAGCTTTTCTTTAGCCGTTTGCTTTTTGCCGGGCGAAACTCAAACAAGCTCGTTTTTGCCTCGGCTGTTTAAGGCATGTATAAATAAAACCTCTAAAATAGTGTTAACTTTTAATTTACCGAAACACGCTTATTTACTTTTCAGGCATAACCATCAAAAACTTTATATTGAGGAGATCATTCTTTTGGTAATTCCATCCCACTGATGGTCATATTGGCAGGAGGAGGATTGTTACCATTGGTCAGGTAAAGCAGTTTTGACTCATGTTTATCGAGGATCATCGTGAAATTTGTCAGGTTGCCGTACGATATATTCTCGTCCGGATTCCACTCAAATGTCCAGCAGTTTTCTTCACCGTTCAAATCCATCATGGTGAAGTTTTCCTGAACAGGGACATCTGTATCATTGACAAACAAGGCGGCCCAGGCGCGAGGCGATTTAAACCGGCGTATTGCCACCTTGCATTTTTTATTTAGTCCCCAGAATGGAAGTTCAGCGCTTTGCGGACGATCCTGCGGTTGAAGAAAACGCCAAAATGTTAACTGCTTCTCAGTAAGGGAAGAAAAGCGGTCGGATGTATGAACGATGCCTCCCAGCATACCATTCCATCTGGCAATAGTCAGTTTTTCGGTTTGGGTAAGTTCGGTGTTGACATCCCTTAAATAAATGACGTCCGGATCATTTTGCCAAAAGACATTGTTGAAATATTGACAGTTGTAGGTTTCCTGGAACATGTTTCGGACGCCTTCCATAGTCCATGCGCTTTCCACATCGTTCGACACCCTCATTCCATCAACAATACCAATGAGAGGTGCGAAAGGTGAAATACCGGCGAGCCAGTAACTGCCGGCTCCGATTTCTTCACGGATCAGATTTAATACCTCGACGAGGACCTGAACGGAGGTTTTATCCTTATTATAGCGTTTAATATTAATACTGTCTTTTAAGCCCCAGTCAAGGAAGTCGGTTTTAAAGAACGTATAACCCATTTTTCTGAAGTTGCGGAATACTTTTGCGATATATCGCTGGACATCCGGGTGACTGCCATCGAGAACATAATGATTTCCCTCAGGAGTTTCCCATTCAGGGATCGGGTTACCGTCAAGATCTTTGATCAGCCAGTTGGGGTGATTGCGAAATAGTTTGCTGTGCTCATCCACCATAAACGGGGCAATCCATATGCCGGCCCGGTAACCACGCTGAAAGATCGCCCGGGCTGCGTCTTCCATTGACCGTGGCCATTTTTCGTTCGTATCGAGCCAGTCACCATGAACCGTGTAACCGTCGTCGATCTGGATAGTCTGAATCGGGATCGCAGGTTTTGCTTTATCAAGCGTATCCAACTGATCCTGAAGCATATCGAAAGAAAAATCTTTTTTGAATTCATACCATGACGACCAGTGATAACTGGTTTTGGTATCTTTTCTGGCCACCATGTTCTCTGAAATGTTCCATGCGATATGCTGAAGCGTTTCATAAGGGCGATTTCCCTGAACAACATAAATGTCGGGCAACTTAATGAAATCATCTTTTAGCGGAATATTTTCCATGACAAAGCCCGTCTCAAAAAAGAGCTCTTCCCGGTCGGGATAGCGGTCGAGGATACCCTTCCTGTGCGGGCGGTTGTAAATGGTGCTTTTTTGAAGAAAATCGGCATGATCATAAGCGCTGAAAGCCAGGGTCTCATAATTTTTTGACATGAGTGCGGTTGTCAGATAAGAATCGTACGACCAGGCTTGCTCTCCGGTCTCATTACCCCATTCCTGCGCGGTTTGTCTTTGAATATTAAATAGCCCTGACTGACCACCAAACCCCAGCCCTTGCTTATAAAAGCGGCTTACACCTTCCATTTTGGCTTCTCCCAGTGGACAAAACCAAAACGGAGCGCGTGATATGCTGCTTAATTCCGCACCAATTGAAACTGATCCCCGGTTTATTTTCAGGTCGAGCATGACAAAGCCCCTGTCCAATTCATAGATAATGCGCTTTCCTTTAGGAGAATCGCCCATGAATGTATTGCGGACGAAAATACTTTGCCCGTCAATAGTAGGACGACAATTACGCAAACGCATAGTTCCTGCAATCAGGTCAAAAGTTCCGTCACTGTGCAAAATCCATTCCGGTTCTGTGATCTTGAATTTGGGTAATGCAGGAGCGTCAATATTTCCCGGGATCTGCGGGAACAAAGACAAAGGCAACATCGTACTGCCTGCGCCTGCTGCAACCAATTTGATAAAACTTCTTCTTTCTATCCTGTTTGAGGTCATCAGTTAATGGCTGATTAGTTTAAGTACAGGTAAAATTAACAACTTTTAACACAACTTCAATCAAAAGGAGATAAAGATTTATCTATCGACAGTTGCTCTGAATAAAATCGCTTATTAAAAGCTGAAATCATTGAGTCTCTCTTTTGATTGCGTGAATATACAAAAAAAACAATGAGAGCAGAATTTTTGATTCGAGGTAAAATGTAAAGCAAAGGTACTGCATGGACTAAGGAAGCGGAGCCTGTCATATTTACCGGCAGGCTCCGCTTTTTTTAGTTCTTATTTCTTTTTGTGTAGTGAGTATGCAGCAATTCGTGTGAGAGATGTCCGAGTGGCTGGCCCAGGAATTCCCTGTATAGGGTCTGAATATCTGTATTTTCATGTGACTTTCGAAGCTTTTTCCCTTCATCTTCACGATAGATAGCTTCGAGACGTTTCATCCTGATGGCATTGTCAACCGGTCTGGGCTGACCTCCTCCGCTGATGCAGCCACCCGGACAGCCCATGACCTCGATGAAGTGATAGGGACTTTTACCGTCTTTGATCTCGTCGAGCAGTCTGGCGGCTCCTTTTAGCCCACTGGTGACGGCTACTTTAATCGTCACCCCGTCCAGGTAGTCAAATTCTTTTAGGGGGCTTTCTATTTTCAGTTCGGCGGTTTTGATCCGTTTCAGCCCTGCCAGTGATTGCACGTGTAATCCCTCCAAAGGCAATTCCCTCCCTGTGACCAGTTCATAGACTGTACGGATAGCCGCTTCCATGACTCCTCCGGTGGTCCCGAAAATATCGGCTGCACCGGAAGATAACCCAAGCGGCGAGTCAAAGTGATCATCAGGCAGATTCCGGAAATCGATGCCGGCGTCCCTGATCATACGGGCGAGTTCACGTGTTGTGATCACCGCGTCGACATCCGGATGTCCGTCATGTTGCATCTCGGGGCGGGTAATTTCAAATTTTTTCGCTGTACAGGGCATGACCGAAACAACAAAAATATCTTTTGGGTCAATGCCAATTCTTTTGGCGAAATAGGTTTTCGTTAATGCCCCGAGCATCATATGAGGCGATTTGCAGCTTGAAAGATGATCAAGATGTTGAGGATAGTGGTGTTCCACGTATTTAATCCAGCCAGGACTGCAGCTGGTGATCATTGGCAGGGCTACCCCGTTGGTTGGTGCACTGAATTTCTCTTTTACCCTCTCCAGAAATTCGGAGCCTTCCTCCATGATTGTCAGGTCGGCTGCAAAATTGGTGTCGAATACATAATCAAATCCCAATGTCCGCAAGGAGGCGGCCATTTTGCCTGTTACCAGTGTTCCCGGGTCATATCCGAATCGTTCGCCTAAAGCAGCTCTTACTGCAGGAGCTGTTTGTACGACCACTGTTTTTGATTTGTCGAGCAGCGCGTCCCAAACGATTGCTGTTGAATCCTTTTCCTTTAAAGCTCCAACGGGGCATACCAGTACGCATTGCCCGCAATTGGTACAGACCGATTCACCCAATAATTCGTCTTCAGAAGGACCAATAAAAGTGGCAAAGCCCCGGTGATGAGCGTTCATCAGGCCCACACCCTGGATTTCGTTACATACGGTCACGCACCGTCGGCAAAGGATACATTTCGAACTGTCACGCACGATTGAAGGACTGGAACTGTCGACAAATTCTTTCGATTTGGCTCCTTCATACCGAAAATCATCGACCTGGATCAGCTCACCCAGCTGCTGCAGCTCACAGTTTTGGTTACGCAAGCATCCCAGACAGTTTTTCGGATGGTCGGAAAGGATCAGTTCATAGAGTACTTTGCGTACTTTACGTACCTTTTCTGTGTTGGTGTGGACTTTCATTCCTTCGGTGGCAGTGGTGACGCACGACGCCATTAATGTTCTTGCCCCTTCCACTTCGACCACGCAAATGCGGCAGGCCCCGATCTGATGAACATTTTCGAGATAACAAAAGTGGGGGATCAGAATATTGTTCTGTTTGGCCGCCTCAAAAATGGTGGTTCCCTCTTCGACCTGTATCGTTTTGTTGTTGATGGTAAGGTTAATCATAGCTGGTAGAAATTGTCAAATTGTCAAACTGGTATTTGGGTTCAATCTCCAAGGTTCAAACTTCAAGGTTCAGGTTTCAGGTTACAGGGTTGTGGCAATGGTCACAGCGCATGGAACACAGCGTTCGTTATCCGATGCTCACGACTCATTACAATTCTCTCCGCTTTGCTCCCTGCTCCATGCTCTTTGCCCTTTTTATTCTGATACTTGTGTCTTGTGTTTTGATACTTGTGTCTGTTTTAATGTCTTGAGCATTGCAGGCAGCGCATGGCTTCTGCTATCGCGTTGAGTTTATGGAATCCCTGCGCCACTTCATCGAAATTGTTTAGTCGTTTTTCAGGATCGAGGTAGCGCATGGGGAAGCGTTCATGTTCGATGGTATTACCTTCTTCGGGGTGAATACGCGGGATGTCGATTGGCTCACCCGTATTGAGGATCCCTTTTCCTCCAAGGAATTTATCGATTGATTTGGCTGCATTTTTCCCATCGGCAATGGCGGTAATCACCACATCTGAGCCTCTGGCAATGTCGCCTCCGGCAAATACGCCTCGCTGGGTTGTCATTTGCGTTGCCGGATCGACCACGAATGTCCCCCATTCTGTAATTTCCAGTTCTGCTTTTGTCACGAAGGGCAGGTCGGAATACTGGCTGACTGCGGGAATGGCAAGATCGATTTTCAGTTTGAATTCCGTACCGGGTATTTTAACCGGTACGCGTCGTCCGTCTTTTCCGAATTCACCGGGTTGCATCTTTATGCATTCAATATGAGTAACAGTGCCGTTACCAATGAAGCGCACGGGCGCAACGAGTTCATGAAGGATTACGCCTTCGTCGAGCGCATCCTGGATTTCCCGGGGATCGGCCGGCATTTCTTCCCGGGTACGCCGGTAGAGGATATGGACTTTTTCGGCTCCAAGCCTGACCGCGCAACGCGCCGCATCGATAGCCGTATTACCACCGCCAATGATAGCCACAATCCCGCTCACCTGTACATTCCCGTTCAGGTTCACGTCGCGGAGGAAATCAAGACCGTGATAAACCCCTTCTTTTTCTTCCCCGTTGATACCTATCTTCCTTGAAAGTTGCGTGCCCGTGGCAATATAGATGGCGTCATATTTTGCCTTGAGTTCATTAAATGTGATATGCTCTCCTACTTTTGTATGATAAAGAATATTGATACCGGCTTGTGTAATTGCGTCGATTTCTTTTTTTAACACATCTTTTGGCTGACGGTATTCGGGAATACCATAGGCCAGAATTCCTCCCGGGACGCCATTTTCTTCATAAATATCCACCAGGTAACCCAGTCGGGCGAGATAATAACCACAGGTAAGTCCTGACGGTCCCGCACCGATGATGCCGACCGATTTCCCGTTGCGCTGGAACATGAGGCTCACGAACGGTTCATCCGAATTCATCACGTAATCGGCCGCGTATCGTTTCAGATCTGCAATGGCGATGGGCTCATCGATCTGGGCTCTTCTGCATTTACTTTCGCAAGGATGGGTGCAGACACGACCACAAATAGAAGGGAAAGGATTTTCCTGACGGATCAGGTTATACGCATCGCGGACGCGTCCGACTGCGATCAGGGCAATATAACCCGGCACATTGACACCGGCTGGGCATGCATTCTGGCAGGGAGAGATGAACAAATCGCTGCAAACCCCTGCACGGCAGTATTTATGACGAATATGCTCATCGTACTCATGTCTGAAGTATTTAATGGTGCTGAGTACCGGATTCGGAGCAGTCTGACCCAGCCCGCAAATGGCCGATTCTTTTATGGAAGACCCCAGCTCAACGAGTATCTCCACATCTCCTTCACGGCCTTCACCATGGGTGATCCTCTCAAGGATCTCCAGCATTCGTTTTGTTCCTAAACGACATGGCGTACATTTCCCGCACGATTCCTCCTGAACGAAGTCCATGAAAAAACGTGCCATATCGACCATACAAGTGTCTTCATCGGCACAGATCAATCCGCCGGAGCCCATGATCGCACCGAGTTTGACCAGTGAATCATAATCGATGGGTGTATTGAGGTGGAAGGGAGTGAGACAACCTCCGGAGGGACCTCCGGTTTGGGCAACTTTGAAATCCTTGCCGCGAGGTATCCCTCCTCCGATTTTATAGATGATCTCGCCAAGAGGAATACCCATTGGCACTTCAATGAGCCCTTTCATGTTAATGTCGCCGGCAAGCGCGAAAACCTTGGTTCCTTTGCTTTTTTCAGTTCCGATAGAAGCAAACCAGTCTGCTCCTTTATTGATAATGGGGGCAATGTTACCAAAGGTCTCGACATTATTGATCACTGTTGGTTTTCCATAGAGCCCGCTTTGAACCGGGAATGGAGGTTTCTGTGTCGGTTCACCACGACGGCCTTCGACCGATGCCATCAATGCAGTTTCTTCGCCGCACACAAACGCACCTGCTCCGATCCTGATCTCAATGTCAAAATCGAAGCCTGATCCCAGAATATTTGTTCCCAATAATCCTCGTTCGCGGGCAACTTTAATGCCCATGGTAAGACGTTCAACAGCAATCGGATATTCGGCGCGGATATAAACGACACCTTTTGAGGCTCCGATGGCATAACCGCCAATGATCATTCCTTCGATCACGATATGGGCGTCCCCTTCCAGCAGGCTTCGGTCCATGTAAGCGCCCGGATCACCCTCGTCGGCATTGCAGATAATGTATTTTTGTTTGGACTGGGCTTTATTGGCCATTTCCCATTTTTTGCCTGTTGAGAAACCACCTCCTCCGCGTCCGCGAAGACCTGATCGTTTTATTTCATCGATCACGCCCGCAGGAGTCATGGTTTTTAGCACTTTAGCCAATGCAAAATAGCCATCATGCGAAATATATTCATCAATCGAAGCAAAGTCGATCACACCGCAATTCTGAAGTACGATCTTTTTCTGACTTTTAAAAAATTCGATTTCGTTCAGATCGGGAATGTATCGTCCTGTTTCCTTTTCCCGGAAACAGAGTTTTTCAACAATCCTGCCTTTTTTAATGTGCTCCCTGACGATAACCTGCATGTTCTCGGGAGTAAGCTTGCAATAAAGAGTCCTCCCCGGATTGATGATCAGGGTTGGACCTAAACTGCAGGCTCCCATACAGCCGGTTAGTTTTATCTTTACTTTGTGTGACAGCTTCTCCCGTTCGAGCGCATCGATAAATGCATCTTTTACCTCACGGCAGTCGGACGAAATGCAACCTGCTGCATAACAGATATGAGCGGTGTAGAGATATTCTTTTTCATGTTCGCGAAAGGCTGTCTTTATAGCTTCGAGATCTTGTAAGGTCCTAATATTCATACAGGAAAGGTTTTTGTTTGAAACTGGTCAGTTGGATATCTTGCGGAATGAACAGAAGCCGGTTTACTTCAGCATTCCGAGTATGTTTTGTACTTTATTGGGATTCACTTGTTTATAAACTTTACTGTTGACCGACATGGCAGGAGCTAACCCACAGGCGCCAATGCATCGCATCACCTGAAGACTGAACACTTTATCGTCGGTTGTTTCGCCGACGTCGATCGAAAGGACTTCTTTCAGCTTTTGGAGCACATCTTTACCTCCTCTGACATAACAGGCTGTTCCGAGACAGACAGAAACTGTATATTTGCCTTTAGGCTTTGTGGAAAAAAAAGAATAGAAGGTCAGTACGCTGTTTACTTTGGAATTGGGAATATCCATTTTTTCGGCAATGAAACGCTGGACTTCAGGGGGGAGATAACCGAAAATGGCCTGGGCCATATGCAGCACCTGGATCAGGTTACTTTCTTTTCGGTCGTAATCCAGAATAACAGTTTCCAGTAACTGGTACTTTTCTTCGTCGGTCATTGATTCGACCTTGCAAACATCTTCTTGAGTTATCATCTTCGCTCCGGTTTAAGTTGAGTGATATATTAAATGAACGTTTTGATTAAGCGAAAGCAAAGCCAAATTTATTTGAACTTTGCTGAGCGTGAAACACGACTAATGTAAATGAAGAATATTCGCGAATGCCTGCCGTTGTCCTTTTTAAAGGCTTAACTCTTCAAATATAATAAATTAAAACCGGATTGAAAGTTGACTTTTGTAAGGAATTGTACGAATTTTAAAATATTGTACCTGTGCTGACCCCTGGCGTTACTGCTGAGAACATTTAGCTTCAGCACCCGCAAAGGATCAGCAAAGGACAATCGGGAGAATGGTGAGATTTCTAATTTTCTTTTGCTGAACAGTTGAACATCCAAAGTACACCAAACTTGTCTTTGCAGGTTCCAAAATAGTCGCCCCAGAACATATCCTGAAGTTCCTGCTCAACCTTTCCTCCGTCTGAAAGCCTTTTGAACAACCGTCTTGTCTCTTCCCGAGTGTCAGGTGAAAGACAAATGTATACGTTATTTCCCATGTTTATCTTGAAGTTCATCGATTCAGGAGCGTCACTTCCCATCAGTAAATGTCCGCCGGTTATTGGTAACGATACATGCATAATCAGTTTTTTGTCTTCTTCAGGCAAGTTCATTTCGTCGCATCCGGGTGTATCATCGAAGCGCATGAAACCTGCTCCCGTGAATTCGGTATTGAAGACTGATTTGTAAAAATTGAAAGCTTCCTCGGTTTGACGGGGAAAGTTAAGATACGTGCTCACTTGTGCCATAATTGTTTGTTTAATTGTTTAACTAAAAAGATTCTTATTCCTTAAACGCAGAACCAGCGCTTCTGTTCTTTTTTTTGCAAAGCGTCCGGGCTTATTCCGTTCCGGTGTCTTTTGTTTATTAAGTCTAAACAAACTTACAAACTGAAGACAACAAATACGATGTGCAAAAGCGACAAATTACGGGGCGATTTGCGGCAATAACAGATCTATTTTTTCGCGGATCTTTTGTTTTTCTGTTTGGGTTCTGGCCAGTGCGTATGCCTTTTGCAAATGATCTTTGGCCTTTGATGCGTCCAGATTTTTGTATAATTCCCCAAGCAGGAGATAATAAAAGTGATTATTCTCCAGTTTCAACTTTTCGGCTTCAGCCAAGGCTGTTCCGGCGCCTTTTGTCTTATAAATCGCGAACGCTCTGTTGAGTGCGGCGCCGGAGGAATAATTGATCAGCAGAAGCTGGTCATATAGATGAAGAATATCTTCCCATTTCTCTTTGGTATCGTCTTTCAGGCAATGCCAGCAGGCGATTCTGGCTTCCAGATGATAGGAACTGATTTCATTGCCGCGGGCAGAGAGATTGAGAAAGTGTAATCCCCGCCCGATCAGTTCCGAATCCCATAATTCTTCATTTTGTTCTTCATAGAGGATGACGGGATTTTCGTTCGACTGCCTGGCATTAAAACGGGAAGCATGAAAGCACATCAATGCCAGCAATGCATTTGTTTTTGGAAGATTAGTACGTTCATATGCGGTGAGCATTATTCCCAGCTGTAACGCTTCCAGACACAAATCGCGCCGCAGGATCGGGTCATTGGTTCTGGAATAATAGCCTTCGCTGAAAAGCAGGTAAATGATATGGAGGACGTTGTCAAGCCGCTTTGTTATTTCGCTTTCAGGCGGCAGCTCCATTTTTATGTTTTCGGCACGCAGCTTTTCCTTCGCCCTGAACAGTCTTTTATTGATGGTTTCTTTATTTGTCAGAAACGCGTCAGCAATTTCGTCAATGCCAAATCCGCACAAGATCCGTAAAGACAACCCGATCTGAGCTTCGCCGGCAATGGCGGGATTACAGATCGCGAAAATCATTTGCAACTGGCTGTCCCTGATATTTTCCTGTGAAAAGTTTAATTCTTCAGCGTCATTCATTCCGGAAGTCAGTTCGGGCATCACCTTTGTTTCCAGGATCTTATTTCTTCTGAAATGATGGATGGCTTTCTGTTTAGCCACCATGTAAAGCCATGCAGCGGGATTGGGAGGAATTCCTTTTATTCCCCAGGTTTCGGCGGCAAGCAGGAATGTTTCGCTTATAATGTCTTCGGCAAGTTCAATATGATGTAATCCATAAAGTTTGCTGATCACTGACACCATTTTAGAAAATTCCTGTTGAAACAAGCGCTTTAACGATTCGTGTTTCTTCTTCATGACTTGACAGTAAAGATCTGCTTTTATCTAAAAACAGATCTTCTCATTTTTATTTATGCATAAAACGGACGGATTTCGACGCTGCCATCAACTTCCAGCACCGGACAACCATGTGCTAAGGTTGTTGCCTCATCCAGACTGCCGGCTGTCACGACAATATAACCTCCCAGTCTTTCTCTGATCTCGACGAACGGCCCGTCGGTGATCACACCCCCTGGTTTAAGAACTTTGCCGTCGGCCGAAAGCTGTTGACCGTGGCTGCTCAGTCTTCCCTGCGCTTCGATACTCCCGATCCAGCTTTTCCATTTTTGGGAAATGGCTTCCATTTCCGCGGGTGATACGTTGTTTAAACCATAGTTTGGTTGCCGGAATAAAAAGATAAACTCATTCATAATCTGTCAATTTAAATGATTTAGACGCTGATGAAACCAGTCGTTGAAGGTTTCACCAGCGGTTACCACATTAATTACAATTAAACGTTTAGTTTGTTTGAACTTCATGCTGACCAACAACGTAGGTTCCGGCAGTTGTCCGGAATGCCACGTTTATCCGGTTGTAGCTGTTGATTGTTGTAATGGCCAGGGTCAGATCGATCAGTTCTTCTTCTGAAAATTGCGAACGGGCTTCCTCGTAAACTTCATCCGGAACGAAACCATCGGACAGGGTTGTCACGGCCTCGGCCCATGCCAGTGCAGCTCGCTCGCGATCGGTGTACACCGGCGATTCGCGCCAGGCGGCGATCATGTAAAGGCGCTGTTCTGTTTCGCCGGTTGCCCGCAAGTCTTTCGAATGCATATCGAGGCAGTAGGCGCAGTGGTTGATTTGCGATACCCTGAAGTATATTAGGTGCAAAAGCGATTGTTCAACCTGCGAGTTTCTTAAGTACGCTCCCAATGCATACATGGCTTTAAGGGCTTTCGGCGCTTTTTCAAAGGCATTAATTCTCTGTCTCATCTTATTTAATTTTAATTGTTATTGAACTATTTACTTTATACTTCAATAAGGATCGGGAACAGAGAAATTGGACATCATGCTGTAAATTTTTTCAGTACTTGTACAGATGATGCCCGCAGACAGGAACCCGGTAAATTAAAGGATGACTATAAAGACGACAAACAGTGCAGCAAATGCGATGGTTATATCCCAGTAATAATTTGCAATAAAAAGTCCGCTTAGCAACAGCGGCTCATTGCTGATCATCGAATCGATTTTACCTCGGTTACATGAACCGCTATAGCTGATCTGACCTCCTTGAGAATTGGATATCGTCCATTTTGAATTAAAAATATTTGCAAAGCGCCATTCAGCTTTCTGGTCTCCTATTGCAACAGACGCTCTGCTGAAAATATTCTTATAATCGATCTCTCCGATCACTTGATTGACTGAGTTGTCAGTGATTGTTGTGTGTTGCCTGAAAAAGCCCGTTGTTTTAAATGTATAGCGTTTTTCATTTATTTCAGCCGGGCTTGACTGTAAAAAAGTTTTCCCGGTTAACTGGCCTACCGGCCGGCCATTCAAAAAGAGGTGATACGTGTTTGAAAAAAATCCTCTTTTCCAGGTGAGGTGAATATCGGCTTCCATACGTTTGCTGATTTAATCAGATTAATAAGCGGGCATAAAAAATATCCTGCTAAAAGCAACTATCTGAAAGGTTTAGATTTTTTGTCCTGGTTCATCATTTCTATGTAAATTTACTAAAAAATCAACGATGAACTCAAAAATCTTAAAATTCGTCCTGGCCTTCGCACTTTGTTTTTCAACCGGTTTTTGTTTTTTCTCGTGCGATAATGACGATGATTCGGTTATCAACTGGCCCAAAGGAGAATTTAATCATGAGGAAATACAACGGCTGGAAGGTTTCAGGGAGCGGAAGTCTGCTTTGCTGCAAACTGCAGGCATGTCGGACGACGAGTTTATCGATTGGAGTACGACAGCGGCGTGGGATCTGGCCCAGGCAGAACAGGTGAAACTCCGCATTGTTCGCGATGGAATTACCACTCCTTCCAGTTCAACACTACTCGAAAAAGTGATTACCCTTCAGGATGTGCCGGTTTATATGAATAATACGTATGGCGGTACGGTAGGCGGTTTTGTATCGGCGGCGGCCGATATAAAAAGCTTCTCGACCATGTATGATATCTATTGGGGAATGCGTCTGGATTATCCGGGCACAAAATTTTTGCCCGATGGTGCCGGATATGCGGTGATTCGTTTTACCAGCAGCAGTCCGGATCATCTTGAAATTCCCTACTGTATTGAAATGGGCGGTACTTTCGATCATGCCTGGCCCAACACAGGCGGAGGATTTACATCGTCGACCCTTGGCGACGGCGGCTTTCCGGAGTATCGTTTCGACAATTATTACGCCCCAAATCAGGGAGCTGAGATTTATGAAGTGACTCCGTTGGGGAACGAGATTTTGCGCGCAACATTTGAAGGGACGAAATGGACGACAACCGAACCTTCAACGAAAGGTGCGCCGGAGCCCGAATATCCTGTCCGCAATGGCGTGTACGGTGGACCGGTTGACAATTTAAGTCCGGTGATCACGTTTTCGGACGGAAGAAAACAGATTCTGAAGCAGGGAGAATATATTGATTACAGCGGTGATCTTTTCTATATATCGACCGTGGCCGAATATAAAAATATCACGATGCGGGTGTGGAGTTATGATGCGCAGCATTATTTGCTCACGACATCCGACATTGCGGCATCTCAGGCACTGAAACTTGATCTCATGGAACAAGGCGTATACGGAACCATTGTGCGGCATGAGGATGTCTCAAATCTGCATGAGGAAATCGGCAGGCAGTAAGTAATCATAACCGACTATTTTCCGATCCGCATTTTCTTTTCGATGTCGGGCAGGAGTCCGGCCACCAGGCCCAGTAAGGGCATAAAGGCACAGACCTGATAAACGGCCTCGATGCCATATGTGTCAGCCATTTTCCCCAGAACAGCCGAAGAAATTCCTGCTACTCCAAACGCAAATCCGAAGAACAGGCCCGACGTAAGCCCCAGTTTTTGAGGCAGTAGTTCCTGTGCATAGACCAAAATTGCAGGGAAAGCTGAAGCAAGGATCAAACCGGCAAAAAAACTTAAAACAACCGTCCATTCGAGTCCCACGTGCGGCATCAGCAGACTGAAAGGTGCGGCTCCGAGAATGGAAAACCAGATCACATACCTGCGGCCAATCCGGTCCCCAAGCGGACCGCCTGCAATGGTTCCGATGGCTGTTCCGATCAGGAAAACAAATAAAATAATCTGTGAAGTCTGTATGGTCACGTCAAATTTCTCAATGAGATAGAACGTATAATAGCTTTTTAAACTCTCCATATAAATAAACTTGGAGAAGATCAGAAAAAGAAGCACCGAGATTGCAAAAACAGTTTTTTTCACAGATAAAGGCATCTCAAGGTGTCCTTTGTGCTTTTGCGGTTCGGTTTTCAGACTTTCCAGGTAGCCGTTGTACCATTTTCCGAGCGGGATCATGACACTGATGGCAATAATCGCAACGAGAGAAAACAGCGCGATATGGTGCCTTCCGTAAGGGGCAACCAGCAGCGCGACCAGCAACGGCCCGAGCGATCCGCCCAGATTCCCTCCTACCTGGAAGAGCGACTGGGCAAATCCCCGCTTTCCTCCGGAAGCCAGGGAAGTTAACCGCGACGCTTCGGGATGAAAAACAGAGGAGCCAATTCCGATCAGCATCACCGAAATTAACATCAAATGCAGGTTGGAAGCAAAGGCCAGACTGACAATCCCTGTCAGCGTGAAAGTCATACCTGCAGGCAATGACCAGCTTACCGGGCGTTTGTCGAAAAAAAGTCCGGCGATCGGCTGCAATACAGATGCCGAGATCTGGTAGACAAAAGTAATCAATCCGATCTGGGCAAAATTCAGGGCCAGGTCGGCTTTGAACAAGGGATAAACCGCCGCGATAACCGACTGCAGCATGTCGTTCAGGCAATGCGCGATACTTAATCCGATCAGGACGGGGAGCGCCATTTTCCGGATGGCTGATTGTGACTGTACCATTTGCTGATGTTGACGGGCTAAACTTATAAATTGTTTGCAAAAGTACAGTTATGAAGTTACCTGAATGTTATCTGCAACGTTATAAAGTCATCAAATCATTTCGCGTCAGGCGATCTGCCCGGGAGGGCTTGTGCCGGACATTGAACAAAAAGTATTTTGGCTATACTAATCTGCATCCGGATAAAAATGTGTAATTTGGTTGTTTTAACGGCAACTTGAGTGACGATGTCCGGGAGTAACACCAAAGCCCGCGATTATTTGCTGGTGCTTCGCAAACGAGCTGCTAAGCCCGATAAGGTTCAGGCCATGATTAACGCCACGCCTGCGACGATTACCATCGACTATATTCTGGATGAACGCTCCCGTGAGCTTTGCGGCGAGCAAATGCGCTGGTTCGATTTGCAACGTACGGGCAAATGGAGGGATCGTTCAACGAATTATTCACTCAACGGGGTCGAAATGCAGACACGTGATATCAAAGCACATTATGATGTCCGGCCAGTTCCGGAGTCGCAAATTGACCTGATGGGCAATTCGGAAGAAGAGAAGGAAGCCTATCAGAATCCGGGATACTAGCTGGTTCCCGAATCCCGTTACCGCAGGAACCGGGATTATTCTGCAATAGAAGGTTAATGTCAGTGTAGAATAAATTTTTCAGAAAAGGAGCTGTGCGTTATGCCGGCTCCTTTTTTTAGAGAAGTCTTCCGGTTCAATATTCAGGTTTTTGAACCGGATCGTTCACGTGGAGCATCTATGCCGTTCCGCTAAAAATAAATGCTTGATTTTGGCGGGAAATGACGAAGTTTGTATAAAACTGATCAACATGCAAAAAATTCGTTTACCCGCGATATTGATCGTAGTTTTTTATTCGGTGCAACTATCAGCACAACCGGCAAAGAAAAAATACGTCCAGCTTTTACAGGATGTTTTTCAGACTGAATTAGTTTATCCTCAGGAAAAGACTGAATTTCAATTTACCATGTTCCCCGTTTATTATCAGCATTTCGGGTATGAACAATATCAACTTCCGTTCATTGCAGAATATGGAATAACTGGCAAATGGCAACTGGAGCTTGAATGGAATACATTTCAGTATAAAAAATTACATCCGGGCAATTCCGTAAGCGGAACAGGTGATCTGGAGATCGGGACGAAATATAGTTTTATGAACATTGGAAATTCAGATTTTCATGCCGCGGCCGGATTTGAAATGGGTATTCCCCTCGGGAATGGAGATAAAAAGCTGGGTGAGGGGCTTTGGGAATATGAACCTTATTTGTTGATGGCTGTCGATTTTCCGAAGTTAAATAATGCCCAACTATTCGGGCAAACAGGTATCAGCTTTGTACAACAAAAGGAAATTGATGAACCGGAAGGGAATGAACTGAACATGGGAGGTGGGTTTTTTATCCCGTGTAGGTCTTTTATTTTTAGTTCAGAATTAACATGGTATCATTCAAAGGAAGCTAACCAGCTTTTTTATACGCCGGGTGCTGTATTGACTATGAAAAAAGGGTGGGAAACAGGGTTGGCATTTCCTCTGGGGCTGAACAAACAGACACTGAATTTTGGGATCATGGCGATGATTACATTTGAATTTAACATGGAAGGAGATCACGATTAGTATCCTTATATTTACACCGGAATTATCTCACAAAATATTTTGCCAATGCGGATCTGGAAAAAAATATTACTTGGCTTTATTTCAGTCATCGTTATCATGATGATCGTTGATTTTAACGCGCTTAGAAATAACATCGATATCATCAATAAGATTGATGACCTGGAGATTTCCAAAAGGGTTGAACTTTCACAGTCGAATAAAATAGCTTATGCGCTTCAACGGCTCAATTCGAATCAGCGGGAGATTTTTCTTGAAATTGAAAACCCGGAGAAAGTTTGGGAAGTGATCGAGTCCGGAAAAGCGATCAATGAAAGTATCCCCCGGTTGAAGGAATCGGTCAGGGTGTTGCACAACGCGACCCAAATCGGATTCGATTTGTCGGAAGAAGAGGAAGATCTTAAAAGAGAGGAAGACGAGTTGCTGCGGGTTGATTCTCTGGTCAAGATGACAAACCATTTTATTGCATCAATCCAAGCCGTGCAGAAGATTCAGGAGGGAAAAAAGTACCGGGAGGCAGAAAACCTTTATGAGAATGAGACTGAGCCTGCATCGAGGAAAATTGAGCAGTTAATCGAAGTCATTGTATCCAATGCCGAAGAAGAAGTTGAATGGGCGGTAAAGCAGTTGAACGGACAGGTTGACAGAGCGATTCGATTGGGCGTCTATCTTACCATACTCAGTGTTATCCTGGCATTGTCCATTGGTTTTTATATCTCCAGGTCGATTTCCGGTCCGCTGAACAAGTTAATTGACGGGACTAACCAGGTCCGCAAAGGGAATCTGGAAGCCAATGTTGAACTGAACACTAAAGGAGAACTGCAATCGCTGGCCGATTCGTTTAATAATATGACCAGGGAATTAAAGAAACAGGTTTCTTCCATCGATAAGCTGAACAAAGAATTGATGGAAACGAACGACTCTAAAGATGCATTTTTTTCGATTATTGCCCACGATCTGAAAAATCCGTTTGGTGTGATACTGGGACTTGCAGATTTGCTTATGACCCAGTACAACGATTTTGAAGAAGAAGAACGGAAGAAATTCATTGACGAGATCAATAACTCATCGAAACTTATTTACGAATTACTGGAAAACCTGTTAACCTGGGCGCGGTCGCAGAGCGGAAAGATCAGGATCATAAAAGAGAATCTGGATTTGAAGGAAGTTGCAGAAAAAAGTATCGCGTCGTACAGTGCCAATGCCCGTCAAAAGAATATCGATATTGTTAATGAAATGCCTGATAATCTGATTATTTATGCCGATAAATACACACTTTCAGTGATCGTCAATAATGTATTGAACAATGCGATAAAATTTACTCCCGAGGGCGGGAAAATCAGGTTTTCGGCGAATCCTGAACCCGATCGGGTGGAGATCAGTATTAAAGATACCGGAGTTGGTATGAGCAAGGAAACGCTTGCCGGTTTATTCAGGTCTTCGGGTTTGCCCACAAGTCCCGGAACGAATGATGAAAGAGGAACAGGTCTTGGCATCATCCTGATCAAGGAATTTATCGGTAAAAACGGTGGAACACTTCATGTGAAGAGCGAACCCGGGGTAGGAACCGATTTTTCCTTTTCGTTACCCCGTCAGCAACAAGATTAAAGAATCGCCGTCTCACCTGGCGGGAAGCCGGAGATAAAGACCTTCATGCTCTCGTTTATTTTCGTCTGCCCGGGCGTCGTTTTTTGCTTTTGACTTTTTGTGTGAAACGGTAAATAATAAAAATAACGAGTAGTACAACAACACCACCGATCAGGTAGATCATTCCGCTGAAAAGGCTGTCGCCCTTGGCGCGGCTCCACATTTCAAGCACGTTGTCATTTTGATCCAGGAAATCGTTGATAATGGCGCTGCGTTCAACAATGCTTTTATCGGGGTACTGAACCGGGTTTACCTTCAGACTGTCGTTGCCTGGCCCGAAAAAATAATCCAGATTAACCGTTTCCTGCAGGGTGGAATCGATGGCTGCTTCAAGTATTTCGGGTGTGGCCACGGCGCTGCAATAGCCGCTTACATCCATGTTGCGCAGAGCAATTTCCGGCCGGCAGAGGTAATTCATAAAGTAACTTGCGGCTTTCGTGTTTTTGGCGTATTTCGGGATTACCCAGCAGTCGAACCAAATGTTGCTTCCTTCAGAAGGTACAACAAAGTCGAGCGGAACGCCTACCTCGTTTGCCTCTTCAATGGCCCATACGGCATCCCCGTTCCAGGCATAGCAAAACCAGATCTCCCCCTTGGTCATCATGTCTTTTCCAAAGTCGGCTTCCCATCCGGCGAGGTTGGGTTTCATTGTTTTCAGCTGATCTTCCACCAGGGTGATGTCCTGCGCGCTGTGGTCGTTGGTCACATTATACACGGTACGTTTGCCGGATGCGATCTCATCCCGGAAGCCATATACGGCAGCCATGGCGTAGGCATCCCAGTAGCTGTCTTTCATCAGCATTTTTCCTTTGTTTTTTGAATCCCAGAAACAACCCCACGATTGCACTTCGTTGGCCGGAATTTTGGAAGTATTGTACAGGATTCCCGAAACACCCCACATGTAAGGCAGCGCGTAGTCGGCAGCATTTTTCCCTTTGGTACTGAAATCGTTCAGCCGGTCGAGGATAAAGGGCGACATATTTTTCATGTAATTGGGAGCCGAACCAAAATCAGTGCTGAAGGGTTGTAAAAGATCGTTGTGGATCATTCGCTGCATCACGGCCTGGGTCGGGCAAACCAGATCAAAATCTTCCTGCCCCAGGGCAATCTTGGTATACATCACTTCCACCATATCAAATACCTGGTATATCATGCGGACATCCTCGCCTGTCTGTTCTTTATACCATTTGGGGAATTCGGTCAGCAGGTCTTCGTCGATATAGTCAGCCCAGTTGTATATCTTCAATACTTGCTGACGTTCATCGTCACTGGCCAGGCATTTGCCGGAGAAGAGGCTTGTAAGGAACAGCACGATAAACAGGAACATGCCCGGCAAAAAAAGGAAGCGGAATTTTCGTTTCATTTTACGATTGTTTTTTAATAGCCCGCTGATTGATAATCAACAGAAGGGCCAGTACGGTGACAAATATTATCGTTGAAAGCGGGCGCAGTTCGGGAGTTAATCCGCCTTTGCGTGCGTCTGCGTAGATATAGGTGGAGAGGGTTTCCAGTCCTTCATTTCCAATGGTAAAGAGGGTGACCACAAAATCGTCTACAGAGAGGGTGAACGCGAGGATAAATCCGCTGATCATTCCTGGTCTTAATTCGGGTAACAATATCTTACGCATGGCATAAAACGGGGTAGCTCCCAGGTCGAGCGCTGCTTCATACAGGTTCTCGTTCATCCGGCGGAGCCGCGGATAAACGCTGAGCACGACATAAGGCGTACAAAATGAAATATGTGCCAGGATCACCGTGGTATATCCCTGCGAGATACCCAGGCTCACGAAAAGCAGGAACAGGGAGATGGCCGTAATGATATCGGGATTCAGTATGGGGATACTGTTAATCAGCTGAACAGCTTTACGTGTTCGTGATTTCAGATTGTAAATACCGATTGCTGCCAGGGTCCCCAGCAGCATCGATATGAAGGCTGAAATGACACCGATAATCAGTGTATTCCAAAGGGCGCTTGTTAACGAATGGTGTATGCCCCCGTTGAACAAAGAGGTGTACAGTTTAAGCGAAAAGCCTGTCCAGTTGCCCAGTACTTTTGCTTCGGTAAATGAAAAGATGACGATAATGAGAATCGGCGCGTACAGCATCAGTAAAAGCAAGCCGATATAGGAATTTGACAGGATACGCTTCATCATATCAGGCCTCCTTCTTCAGCGGCTCTGGTATTGCCTCCACTGTTAAGCAACGATGTTAACCCAATGAGCAAAAGCATGATCAGCGACAGGGCTGCTCCGTAGTTCCACATTCCGTTGTAAATATTTTCCTGAAGGGTGGTCCCGAAAAGTTTTATATTATTGATCGTCAGTAATTCGGCAATGGCAAAAGTTGAGATGACAGGCATAAAAACCATCATGATCCCGCTTGTGATTCCAGGGACCGACAAAGGAACAATGATCCGGAAGAATACCTGCCGCGGGTTGGCTCCCAGGTCCTGGGCGGCTTCGATCAGGTTGTGATCGGTTTTTTGCAGGGTATTGTAGATGGGATAAATCATGAAAGGCAAAAAGTTGTAAACCATCCCGAAATAGAGTGAACCCTGTCCGAGGGGGATTTTCAAAAAGTCAAACAGCGCCACCGTGGCTAATGTACGAATCAGGAAATTGATCCACATGGGCAGGATAAACAGCAGCACCATCATTCCGGCAGTCTTTTTTTCAGTACGACTCAGAATGTACGCTGCCGGATAGCCGAGCAACAGGCAAATGGCGGTTGTGATCAGGGCCACGCCAATGGAAAAAACGAAGGTATGCATGGCTTCGGGCTGCATCCGGAAATGTCGGAAATGCTCGAGCGTAAATTCGCCCGAAGTATTGGTAAACGCGTAATAAACGATCAGGAAAAGGGGTATTAACACGAAAAAAGAGAGGAACAAAATGTAAGGAATTGACCAGTTCCTTCTTCTTCCCGTGAATGTCATCAGATTCCTTTTCACTTCCGGATAATTTTAAAGATTAGAAACCCTGACTCCACCGGGAGGGATCGTAATTCCCACACGATCGCCATCGTCCCAGATATCGTTGGTATTCACGAAAATATTATCACCCTCATCGGTCAGTACCGTGAGGTGATAATGGTTGCCCTTATACAGGATAAAGCTGACATGACCACTCAGCATACCATCTTCTTCATTGTCCTGAAGAGTAATATCACCAAAGTCGATATTCACGAACACGTCGCTTCCGGGAGCAAAGTCATGGTTTTCGTTGCACTGAAAGGTTTGACCAAGGAATCTGACATGATTCTTATCGACCATTACTGCTTCGAAAGTGTTGCAAAGCCGCTCCTTCTTCATCACGTGAATGTCGCTCGGTTTGACCCTCAGTCCGACCGTTTCGCCTACCCCGAAGCAGTTATAATCCTGAATGATGAATTCGAAACCTTCGGGAGTAGTTACCATCATTTCGTAATGAACTCCTTTGAAGGTGCTGGAAGTCACTTTCCCGCTGAGTTGGGCTGCATCCGACATTTCAAAAATATAAATGTCTTCGGGCCTTACCACCACGTCGGTTGGTTCATTTGGCGCAAATCCCTTATCTACACAACCGAACCGGTGACCGGCAAATTCGACCAGGCTGTCGTGGATCATCACGCCGTTCAGGATATTGCTTTCGCCAATGAAGTCGGCCACAAATGCATTGGCAGGTTCGTTGTACACTTCGGTGGGAGTACCGATCTGCTGGATCTTTCCTTCGCTCATTACCACGATGGTGTCGCTCAGGGTCAGCGCTTCTTCCTGGTCGTGGGTAACATAGACAAAGGTAATGCCAAGGGTTTTGTGCATGGCTTTGATCTCCATTTGCATATCCTTACGCATTTTCAGGTCGAGGGCGGCAAGAGGCTCGTCAAGCAGCAGAACCTGCGGTTCATTCACGATGGCACGGGCAATGGCCACCCGCTGTTGCTGTCCGCCCGAAAGCGAATCGACATCGCGTTCTTCGTAATCAGTCATGCTTACCATCCGAAGCACCTTTTTTACCTTTTCACCGACGACCGCCGCCGGCAGCTTTTTCAGGTTCAGTCCGAAAGCAATATTGTTGTATACATTCAGGTGCGGAAACAGGGCATATTTCTGGAAAACCGTATTCACCGGCCGGAGGTGAGGCGGAATTTCAGTCATGTCGGTCCCGGCGATGGATATTTTCCCTTTCGAAATTCGCTGAAAACCGGCAATAATGCGGAGCAGTGTCGTTTTCCCGCAACCCGACGGGCCAAGAATGGTGACAAATTCACCTTTACGTACATCAAGATTGATATCTTCGAGAACCATCTTTTCGCCAAATGAATGCGAAACATGTTCCATGCGAATAATATTTTCCGACTCCTGCATTTCCGACTGACTGGATCAAATTTTGATTTTGGTTTTTGGAAAGCAAATATAGGGAATGAAACGAATCTGAACGCATGTTTGGAGTGATATAATCTTATAATTCCACAAAATAACGGAGCTGGTCGAGCATAATCGGAACATCGTCCGGGTCAATATTTTGTTTGAGCAGCTGAGGCAGGTCTTCATTGAAGACGTCCATGAATTCAGCTTCCGAAAAGCCATTTCCGGATATCGATTGTTTGTAATGACCGAGTGCCGTTTTTCGGTTGCCCAGGCTCCACTGAACATGCCCCATATTCATCAGATCGTGCTTGTTGGGGTCTTCGTGCATGAGTTTTTGAAAATAATTTTCGGCCTGTTCCTTTTTGCCCGTCAAGAATGAGCACCACGCGATTGGACGCCATACTTTTTTATTCCCCGGAGCCAGGTATTCCACTTTGAAATAGTAGTTCAGCGCCTCATCGAACCGGCCCAGCTCGAGCAGACAATGCCCGACATTCAGCAGATTGCTCAGATCGCCGGGATCAAGGTTTTCTGCTTGCTGATAGTATTCCAGCGCTTTTTGAGGTTGCTTGAGATTGCGGTAGCACAGCGCAATTTTTTTCAGGTTCCACAAACGGTTCGAATCATACAAATCAGCCTTCTGATACGATTCCAAAGCCTTCTCAAAATCGCCGAGACGCTGATAGCAGAAAGCGATTTTCTGATACAGCTCTCCTTCCTTTTCAGAAATGAGGAGATACCCGAGAATGTCTGCCGCTTCTGCGAAATAATTTTTTGAAAAGTAGTATTCCGCGATATTGCGCAGTACTTTTTTGTCTTCCTTCAGGATATGACCCAGGACGATTTTATTGTGAAAATCGAATGGCCAGCTAAAAATATCATCAAAATCATTTTTCCGCGGGTGAAGCTTGTAAAAGCGGTACAGATCCTGAATGTAATGATTCGACACGAACTCTGCGTTTTTATCGGGTACGATCGGTTCTTCTTCGAGTTCGATTTCCTGGAGCTGATCCATCATTGCTTTAATTCCCTGGGCCATCGCTTCACGATTCGTTTTAGGAAGGCTTTGAATACTGAAGCAGAAAGAGTATTTGTCTGAATTGCAGAGCACGGGCGCCCTGTTGATCATTTCAATGAAACTCCGGTTAATCTCATCCGCAACATCTATCGATTGCCTGATATCCGGATTTTCAGTAAAGAAGGGGACCATCCAGTTGGATGGTTCATTGAAAAACGGGAATTGTTTTAACATCGCGAACGATCCGATGAACACGTCGGCTCCTTCCATCTGTAATTTGGAAAATTCTTCCATTTTATCGACCAGTCCCTGGCGAATTTCCTTCCATTCCGGATTTTTGTCATCCGAAAGCCCTTCGTCCATTAAGCTTTCGAGATTAATTTTGTCTTTCAGCGTGGGACTGATTTTAATCATTTCGGGAAGAATCTCATCGCGGATCCGTCGCTGAAGTTTTTCCGTTTCTTTGCTTCGGATCAGCTGAATGATAATTCGTTCCAGATCTTGCTTAAAGGCCGGGTCAGCGTTCAGAATTTCGAGCCTGCCGGTGATTTCCGGGTAAAAGGACAGGCGGTTATCGTATTGGTAAAGTGTGATGAGCAAACCTACTAATGCCCGCTGATTCACCATTGCCTCTCCTGTTTCAAGGGCGTCGAAAAGTAAGCGGAACTTGGCCTCATCGAAATAGCGTTGCAGGCTCAGCGTAAGCGCCGAAAGCAGGAACGACCGGTAAACTGCCGGAATTGTCTGATTTGCAAAAACCTTTTTCATGAAACCGGTTTCTTCAGCGTTCAGGTGATCACAGAACCAGACATGATTAAATAGATGTCCCATCTGTTGATGGTGTTTGGCTGCTTCTGCCCGATTTTCACCAGCGGTTGCATTTTCGCTTCCGGCGGGATCCCGCTGCTCAATGCGTGAGTAGTACTCTTCCAGATCTGAATAAAGCGACTCGAGGCTGGTGTTAAACCCGCTTTTGAATATTCGCTTTTTTTCGTATCCAATGGAGGAGGAATATTTAAAGCGAATGGTTTCATTAATCTGATCGGCCAGTTCAAATGCTGAAACAATCAGTTTCCGGTATACCTTTTGCCGTTCCGGATCCTGAATGCCTTCTACGGTATATTTGAGCATAAACTGGTAGGTTTGATCCAGTTCCCGCCATTTGTCATAAAAAACAGCGAGACCGTTTTCAACGATCACCTTTTCCAGCAGGTCAAAGGCCGGTTTTAATCTGCGTTCCGCCAGGTGACGGCAAATAACCGTGTATGTTTTACTGAATTCGCGGGCTGCCATAAGTGTCATAAAATCGTGACAAGATACGAAAAACAAAGCGCATCAAAAAGTAATCCAACATGAACCACCTGACAGAACTGCAGAGTTAACAAAATTCAGCGAGGGATGTAACTCGCTGGCATTTAGCTGGTAGAGAAATGTGATAACCGGCAAGCAGCGATCTATTGTTCCAAAGAAGTCATGGGTTATTTTGTTTTAAGTAAATCCGGTAGAGTTCAAAAAAAGTGGGAGCATCCAATAGCTCTATTTCCGGATTTTGTTTTTTTAATTCATTTACTACGTTCACATACCATGTAGGGGTTTTTAGAATACTCCTAAACCAGTGAAATGGAATCATTGGACGCTTTTTTATTTGTGTCAAAATATTGGCTGC
>JBDKTZ010000103.1:0-6068 GCA_039679975.1 Prolixibacteraceae bacterium | reverse complement strand
AAAACCCGTTCAGAAAGCGATAAATAAATGGAGTGATCTCAAAAATTTTCGGAATGAAATTATTGCACATAATTTTCGGAATAGCAAAGGCGAATTTAAGCTATTTTCAATAGGAGACTATAATTGTCCTCAAACACACGAAGAATTATCTTATTTGGTTGCTTTCCTTAATAGAATGGTTCGCGTTTTAAGCTCGAACTTTCCCATGGAAACGCAAAATATTATAAATAGTGTAGGCGCAAATCTTAAGCGAAAAGCAAACCAATCTGGTACAGGCGATTCTAAATTTGAAGAGCTAAAAAGAACGTTACAAAACATTGATGAATATATCTCCGAAGAGATTTTCTCTATCGTCAGATATGATATTATATCGGCTAATACAAAAACGATACAGGAAAATGCAAAGTAACTCTCCAGACAACATCGAAGTAGAGCTGAGCGTCTCCGATTACTTCAGCATGCTTGTGACAGAGCAGGAGGCGAACTTTTCGGTGCTCCTTCGCTGATCCTTGGGTTAGGCAATATCACTTACGCTTGTTTCTTTTTGTTTTCCTGCTTTTCTAATTTGCTTTCTAGTAGGGCATTGTCTGAGATGACTTTACGCAGCATTTTGAGGACTGCTAATTCGGTAGGATTTTCTTCCGGTTCCAGGTTGTTCTCGGATTCTGAGTCAATGATCATTTTGCCGCGACCAGTAAGGAGCCAGTTGATACTTATTATTCCAGAATATTCTGAAAGCATGAAGCGGCGGAAGAAGTCGTTACTGGGAGCTGACTTCCCGTTGATGACATCATAAATGGTTTGACTTTTGGCATATCCAAGATCGGCAGCAAAGCTATTTGGACTTGGCGAAAGCCGTTCAATGATTAGTGATACCCTTTCCGAAATTTCAGTATCCTTCTTATTTATATCTGCCTTGTCCTCTTTTTGGGGAGTCTCTGTGTTGTTTTTCTTTTGATTCACTATAGGTTCCCCGATACCATAGAGTAACCATTGGACGCTGACTACAGGATAGGCATCCAGAATCTTTCTCAATGTGTTGAAAGAAATGTCGCTTTCCCTTGTGCCAACTATACCATTTAAGGTGCTAGGCTTGATGCCGGTCACATCTGCAAAGATGTTTTGCTTATTATTTGTGAGTAAGCGTATCAGTTCTTTAATCCGGTCATTGATATTCATTGGATAGTTAATAAAAAATTCAATATTGTATTTGTATTTTAATTTACAATTGCGTAAATTTGGTCTTAAATCATAAACACCCCATGCCTATGACCTAAAACGAAATTAACTAAGCCTAAAAAAATGCCGGATGCTTCCTGCTGCTTTTCCGGTGCAAATCTTCCTGCGGTTCCGTTCACAAAGTATTGGCGTACTATTGGGAACCGCAGGATTACTGTTACTGATTTTGAACTTCAAACTTCAAATTTAGGAAACGGCATGTTTATACCAAAATAAAATGCCGGAATTATTATGTGCAGTTCCACTCGTTGGACAGCTTTTTTGATAACTTGATATCGATACGTAAACAGCGATAACTAACTAAAACTAAGTCATATGGATTTATCTTCTAAAACACGGTTCCGTGTTTATGGAATTCTTTTGCTCTTATTTTTCACACAGGCGGCGGCCGCATTGCCCCGTCAATCGGGCAATCGGGCTGTAACCGCCGGACAATCGCCGGGAATCGGTGCCTCTGCATTTCCCGAGGTGACAAACCAGAATCAGCTCCGCGTAAGGGGCAAAGTGACCGACCAGAGCGGCGCGCCCCTGCCGGGAGTGACCGTGACCATTGAGGGTACCACCCGCGGGGTGATTACCGATACAGACGGCACTTACTCGATCGACCGCAAAGCGGGCGAAAAGCTGGTGTTCTCGTTTGTCGGCATGGAAACGCAAATCATTGCGCTCACCAATCAGACGGTCATCGATGTGAAGCTCCTTGAAAAGACCGAGGAACTGGAAGATGTGACGGTCATGGCCTTTGGCCGGGCAAAGAAGGAGAGCGTGGTGTCGTCGATCTCGACGGTGAAGGTGGCCGAACTCCGCCTTCCGGCCTCGAACCTCACCACCGCACTGGCCGGAAAGATTGCCGGCATAATATCGTACCAGACCACGGGCGAGCCGGGCGCCGACAACGCCCAGTTCTTTGTGCGCGGGGTAACCACCTTTGGCTATAAAACGTCGCCGCTGATCCTGATCGACGGCTTCGAGTCGACCACCGACGACCTGGCGCGTCTGCAGCCCGACGACATCGAGAGCTTCTCGGTGATGAAGGATGCTTCGGCAACGGTGATGTACGGCGCCCGAAGCGCCAACGGCATCATTTCGGTGGTGACTAAAGCCGGACGTGAGGGCGTCGTGAAGATCAGCGTCCGCGCCGACGTGAACCTGGCCATGCCTACCCGTAAAATCGAGTTCCTCGACGGAGTAAGCTATATGCGCCTGTATAACGAGGCGCAGATTACCCGTAACCCGACACTCGGCGCGTATTACGACGAGCAGAAGATCCAGGCTACCATGCGCGGCGAATACCCCATGATCTACCCGAACGTGATGTGGTACGACGCGCTGTTCAACAAGTCGACCGTCAACGAAAAGGGAAATATCAACATCTCGGGCGGCGGAAAGGTGGCCACCTATTACGTGTCGGGCACCATGGAGCATGAAACCGGTTTGCTGAAAGTAGACAGGCGCAACAACTTCAACAATAATATCGATATTACCCGGACGCACATCCGCAGCAATGTGGTCTTCAACCTTTCGCCCACCACCACGCTCGACACCCGCATTACCGGCCGTTTTGAACGCTACACCGGCCCGTACGAGTCAGCCGGCGAGATCTACCGCCAGATTATGTGGTCGAACCCGGTCGATTTTCCCTTCATCTACGAACCGGATGAGGCGAATAAATATACCGAGCATGTGCTGTTCGGGAGCACACTGGTGGGCGGTTCGGTGAAGGTGAATCCTTACGCCAGTATGGTGCGGGGCTATGAAGACCGCAACGAGACCAGCATTACGGCCCAGGCCACCCTCACCCAGGAACTGGGCTTCATTACAAAAGGACTGAAGATCAGCCTGAAGGCTTCGGCCAACAGTTGGGGCAAATATACCAGCCGGCGCACTTATTCGCCTTATTATTATGCGCTTGAAAGCTATAACCAGATTACGGGCGAATACAGCCTCTTTGCCCTGAATCCTACCACCGGGCGGGCTTACCTGGGCGATGTGGAGCCGGGGCGCGATGCCAGCGGACAGTATTACTACGAGGGGATCCTGAACTGGAACAGGGAGTTCGGCAAGCACAAAGTCGGTTTTACCACGGTAGCTATTGCGCAGGAAAACCTGGTGACCGGCGGCAACAGTTCGTCGATCTACTATACCCTGCCGGAGAAGAACCTCGGCATTTCGGGGCGTACCACCTACGATTACAGCAGCCGCTATTTTGTCGATTTCTCGTATGGCTACAACGGTTCCGAAAAGTTCACCGGGAGTAAGCAGTTTGGCTTCTTTCCGGCGCTGGCCGCGGGCTGGATGGTTTCGAACGAAAAGTTCTTTGAGCCTTATAAAAATGCAGTGAGCGCGCTGAAGCTCAAGCTGAGCTGGGGCAGGGGAGGGAACGATGCCATTGCCGGTCGCGAAGGGCGTTTCTTTTTCCTGTCGGACGTTGAACTGGGCGGCGGCTCCTACCGCTGGGGGAATACCTTCCAGAATTATTACCAGGGTTACCGCGTTTCGCGTTATGCCAATCCGAACATCACCTGGGAGGTGTCGACCAAGTACAATGCCGGTGTGGAACTGAGCCTGTTTAAAAACGAGTCGGTGCGTATCCAGGCCGACTTCTTTAAGGATATCCGCGACAAGATTTATATGGTCCGTGAAAACTTCCCGGCTTCGTCAGGGCTCGAAGCTTCCATCAGCGGGAACGTGGGCAAGGTCGAATCGCACGGCATTGATGCCTCGCTCGATCTGGAACACCAGTTCAGCAAGGACTTCTGGCTTACGGGTCGTGCCAATTTCACCTATGCCACCAACAAGTACGTGTAACTGGATGAGAAGAATTATCCGGATGAATACCTCAAACGGAAAGGGCATAACATTGACCAGTGGTGGGGACTGATAGCAGAGCGCCTTTTTGTTGACCAGGCCGAAATTGACAACTCGCCGCACCAGGATTTTGGCGAATATATGGCCGGCGACATCAAGTATAAGGATGTGAACGGCGATGGCGTAGTGAACAACAACGACCGCGTGCCGATGGGCTATCCGACCAAACCGGAGATCCAGATAGGAGCCGGTTTATCCGTCGGCTATAAGAAATTTGACCTGTCATTCTTTTTCCAGGGAAATGCGCGGGTATCGATGTTCATCAATCCGGGCGTGGGAGGTGGTAATGACGGATCGGAAGGGATCGCCCCCCTGGTTGGGCAACGTAATGCCATGCCCATCATTGCCCGCGACTACTGGAGCGAAACCAACCCCAACCCTTATGCGTTCTGGCCACGCCTGTCAACCACCACCATCAACAACAACCTGCAGCAGTCGTCGTGGTGGTTGCGCGACGTGTCATTCCTGCGCCTGAAAACCGTGGAACTGGGCTATAATTTTCCGGCCAAACGGTTTAAACTGGAGAATTGCCGGCTTTACCTCACCTGCGAGAACCTGTTCGTCCTGAGCCACTTTAAGCTGTGGGATCCGGAAATGGGACGCAAGGGTATTGGCTATCCGCCCAACAGGAGGTTTAACGTTGGTTTCAAATTAGATTTTTAATTCATAAATGATGATAAACATGCAAAACAGAATGATACGGGAACAGAGGCCGGCCGGTACGTGGCGTTTTCTCCTGAAGGGATTGGCGGGCCTGGGCTGGCTGACCGCGCTGCTCATGACGGTGTCCTGTTCCGAATACCTGGACGTGGTTCCCGACAACACGCTGAAGCTGGAAAATATCTATGCCACTAAGGACGATGCCTACGACGCGCTGGCGAAAATATACAGTTACCTGCCCAACGATCCCGCTACCCACGAAACCATGTGGGAGTTGGGTGATGAGTATATCGGGCGGATCGATGCTTCGGTCCAGAATAACAGCGGTAACCTGCGCGCCGAGCGTATTATGCGCGGACTGCAGACCACCGGCTCTCCCTTGCTGGGCAACTGGTCGGGCACAGGCGGCGGACGGCCTTACTACGAGGCAATCCGGTCGACGAACGTGTTCCTGCAATACATTACAGGAACGAGGAACCTTACCGACAGCGAGCGTGCCGACTGGGTGGCGCAGGCCAAATTCCTGAAAGCCTGGTATCACTTCCTGCTCGTGCAGAAATACGGCCCGGTCATTATCTCGGACAAGGTGATCCGGCCCGATGCCACGGCCAACGAGCTGTTCCTTTCACGCTCAAAGGTGGACGACTGCTTTGATTATATTATCCGGCTGATGGATGAAGCGATTCCAAATCTGAAGGAACGGGTCGAGGAAAACAACCTGGGGCAGATCGACCAGATCGCCGCTACGGCTGTTAAGGCGCGGGTATTGTATTTCCGGGCGAGTCCTTTTTACAGCGGTAACAAGGAATTCTTCGGCGACTTCTATGATCCCACCGACGGAAAGCCGTTCTTCCCGGTGGATGATTCGGATCAGCGAACGAAGGAAAAATGGCAGGACGCGCTTACGGCCATTAATACGGCCATCGAGGTGGCAGAGCGCAACGGCAAGGGCTTATACCGCTTCGAAAAGGAGGTGTATGTGAAAGATCGCAACTTTTACGAGCTTAACCCCGACCGGATGAAGACCTACTATGACTTGCGGATGGTGGTTGTTGACCCCTGGAACAAGGAATTGCTGTGGGCCAATTCCAATGTCGATATTTATCATCAGGGCGAACTGGCACATGCCACCAACATGCGGCTGCCTGCAGGTTTTGAGGGTGATGTGAATGCGGCCGGATTCTCCTGGCAATGGCTGGGCGCCACCTACCAGATGGCCGAGCGGTACTATACCGCGAACGGACTTCCTATCGAAGAAGACCTCTCCTTTAACTACAATACCCGGCTGGATGCCTACCTCA
>JBDKTZ010000533.1:0-14863 GCA_039679975.1 Prolixibacteraceae bacterium | reverse complement strand
GGAAAACTATTGGTATAACCGGATTATGGACAAAACCGAGTTTTACAACAAAGGAGCCAAAACCGTTCACGGAGATGAGTACACGATGAGCCCGTTCCATATTCTTTGGCCAATATCCCAGGTTTCTGTTGATTCCAATACCAAAGGACGGATCAATCAAAACTACGGATATGACGGTTATGGACTCAACGAACCCGCATTCGACAACATCGATGATGCCATTGCCGCTCAGGAAGAATAATCGTTCCTAAAACGAATACAGAAAAAAGTAGCCAGGCCGGATTATTTTACCCTGGCTACTTTGTTTATGGGCAACAGCTGACCCACGATGAGACAGGCAGTCAAGCTGACAGCCATACTCGTCTTTCTCCCTGCCCGGATTTTGCGCAGATTTGCAAAAACAGTATGACTATATGCAAAAATAGTACTGGCATCAGATTGCTATTCCCGGTATTTTTGATTTGACGTTCCTGCTCCGACATTAAGGAGTGCATGACGGAGCAGCCGGTAGATATCAAACAACACCGATCTTGAAATAAAACCAATACAAAAAGAGAAGACTGATTACTCTTAAACATGTTATACACGAAGGTGAGATGAATATAAGACGGAGGAGTATCCTATTTAATAACAACAAACCAATAAGCTATGAGGTATTTAATAATCATTTTTTATTTTTTGGGAATGGGAGACCTGCTTGCTCAACAGCAAGTTACTCATTTTAAGGTTCTGGCTGGTGAGTATGCCAGGAAAAATTGCCCCGTCAGCGTGGACCTTTCAGGGGCAGGCATCGAACTTAACAACGCGTATTTCCAGCTATATCAGCTGAAAGGTAAAGCAGAAGTTCCTGTTGCCAGCCAATTTGATGAAAGGAAGAATCCCTGCTTATGGTTTATCCTGGATGGTGAAATGAAAAGCGGAGACAGCAGGGAGTATGTGCTTCGTTCTGTGCTTCGGACCGCTTCCGGACCGAAGATCCTGATCGAGAAGGATCAGCAGGGATTGAAATTGACAAGTGGCGATAAACCCATTCTCAACTACCAGTTTAACGAGGTATATCCGCCTGCGGGAGTTGATCCTTTGTATAAACGGTCTGGCTTTATTCATCCGTTGTGGTCTCCTGCAGGTGAGGTGCTGACCCGTATTCAGGCGCCCGACCATTATCATCATTACGGTCTCTGGGGGCCATGGACCAAGACCCATATTGACGGTAGAGAAGTTGATTTTTGGAATTTAGCGAAAGGCGAAGGTACCGTCCGTTTTGCAAACTTTGTTTCACAGGTTGAAGGTGCGGTTTTCAGCGGATTCAGCGTTCTGCAGGATCATATTGATTTCGGGGCTAAAGGACCCGATCAAACAGCAATACATGAGCTGTTGGATGTTTGTGTGTGGAATCTGAATCCGGAAAATAAGATTTGGCTGATCGATTACACGAGTATCATGAATTGTCCGCTCGATTCGGGCATTATGCTTGATGCGTACCGCTATGGAGGGGGCATTGGTTTCAGGGCTACCGGGAAATGGAATAAAGATAACAGTTCTGTATTGACCTCTGAAGGGAAAAAGCGTGCAGAAGCCGATGGAACAAATGCCGGTTGGTGCAGGGTAGAGGGAGAATCGGTGGCAGGCAGAAGCGGCATCTTGTTTCTTAGCCATCCATCGAACCGGGCGTATCCTGAACCAATGAGAGTCTGGCCTGAAGACATTAACGGCAGGGGAGACTTGTATTTTGAGTTTTGTCCGACCCGTCATAAAGACTGGAAACTTGAAAAGGCAAAAAATTATTCGCAGCGGTACCGGCTTGTGGTATTTGACGGAGAGTTGACTGAAACTGAGGCTGAACAGTATTGGACGGCCTTCGCTAAACCGCCCCGGGTAGTTGTTAGCTATGAGTAGCGGGTAGTGAGACAAAGGGGTGACCTTGCAATCATGCAACTATAAACCATTCAATCAAAAACATGAAAAAGATCTTATTCTCTTTAGGAATTTTATTACTTGTGTTGCCGGGTTTCGCCAAACAGAAAGTGGCCGGCAGCCAGATCCTGATTTATACTAAAAACGGCAAAGGCTATGTTCACGAAAATATAGCCTCAAGCGTGCAGGCCTTACAGGAAATCTGTGCAACTGAAAAGATAAAGACCGATGTGTCGGACGATCCTGCTGTATTTACGCCTGAAAACCTGGCGAAGTATGACGCCGTTATTTTTTCGAACAGTAACAACGAAGGTTTCGATACCCAGGCTCAGAAAGATGCCTTTCAGGCCTATATCCGGAGCGGAAAAGGATTCGCGGCGATTCATTCGGCCAACGCTACCGAGCGGCAATGGTCCTGGTACTGGGCTTTGGTCGGCGGAAAATTTATCCGTCATGCCCCATATCAATCGTTTGATGTGGTTGTGATCGATCCGGCACATCCGTCGACTTCCGTATTACCCAAACGATGGACTATTGAGGACGAGTGCTATTATTCATTCCAGCTAAATCCCGATATTCATGTTTTGCTTGCCGCCGATATGACTACGGTCGAAGATAAAGGGAAAGCTGAATATCCGGGTGAAACCTTCGGACAGTATTTTCCGCTTTGCTGGTGTCACGAGTTTGAAGGCAGTCGTCAATGGTACACTGCTTTGGGACACAATCCGGAGTTCTACAAAGATGAGACCTTCCGGAAACACTTGCGGGGCGGTGTGCTCTGGATACTGGGAGCCGATAAGTAAAGTGGAATCGGAAAAGGTAACAAGGTTCCATGGTGACAGGGTAAAAAGGCTTTTACCTTGTTACCTTTCCACTTTTCTACCTTGTGTCTCATTTTTTTGTCTAAAATTTAATAATCTGAAAATCCTGATAATATGGAAAGACGAAATTTTCTCAAAAATACAATTGCCGGTGCAACCGGACTGGTGATAGTTCCGAGCATCATTCCCTCATCGGTGCTGGGTAAAAGCGCACCAAGTAACAAAATCCAGATTGCCCAGATCGGATGTGGCAGGATCGCGCGCGATCATGATCTGCCGGGTACCATGCAGCACGATATTGCACGTGTAATCGCTGTGAATGATGTGGACAGGAACAGGGTGGCTGACGGGAAAAAGCTGGTTGAAGATTATTATGCCGCAAAAATGAATAAGCCGTACATCGACGTGAAGATGTATGATGATTATCGCGAACTGCTTTTGAATAAAGAAATCGATGCTGTTATCATCAGTACGCCCGATCACTGGCATTCGCAGCCTGCCATTGAAGCTGCTCTTGCCGGAAAGGATATTTACTTGCAAAAGCCAACCTCACTGACTATCGAGGAAGGGCGCCAACTCAGCGATATTATTCAGAAAAGGAAGGTAATTCTTCAGGTAGGAACGCAGCAACGTTCTTCTCCTCAGTTCCGGATTGCTGCAGAACTGGTACGAAACGGGCGTATCGGAAAACTACATACGGTCAAAATTGGGTTGCCCGGTGACCCCCCCGGACCCGAAGCTTCGGAAATGCCCGTGCCCGAGGGGTTAAATTACGACATGTGGCTGGGTTCAACTCCTGAAGTTCCTTATACCGAGATCGGGGTTCATCCTCAAAAAGGATATGGGCGTCCCGGGTGGCTGCGTCGTGAGCAATTTGGTGCCGGAATGATCACCGGTTGGGGCCAGCACCATTTTGATTCGGCCGCATGGGGGATGGACACGGAGTATACGGGGCCGGTGTCGGTGGAGGCCGTAGCCGAATTTCCCAAATTTGGCTTGTGGAATGTTCATGGAGACTTTATGGTAAAAGCAGAGTATGAGAACGGTGTGACGGTTTATACAACCGGAGGCTATCCGAACGGCATACGCTATGAAGGTACCGATGGGTGGATCTTTGTTTCACGGGGAGATTATGTCGCATCGGCAAGTGATCCTGTATCAAAGGCTAATAGCGCAAAGGCGCTTGATGCCAGTGATCCCAAAATTCTGGAATCGAAGATTAGCGAAAATGAGATCCATTTGTATCAGAGTGAGGAACAGCATGGGAACTGGCTCGATTGTATTCAGAGCCGGAAAGAACCAATTTCTCCGGTTGAAATCGGACATCGGGCATGCTCCATTTGCCTGATCAGCCATGTGGCGATGAAACTTTCCCGGAAATTATTCTGGGACCCCAAAACCGAGCGGTTTAAAAATGACAAAGAGGCGAATAGTTATCTTAGCCGTCCTCAAAGGGCCCCGTACGGCACTAATTATGTGCTGAAAAGCAGGAAAGCATAAATGCATTGGTGGTACCCTAAGTAACTTATGACAAAAATGAAAGAAGCTTTTGAAATTGAAAATCCCGATTTTGACCTTAGCCCATACACGGGAATGGTAAAAAAACACTATGTCGAACTGGCGAAATATTTATTGGAAAGGGCTTTTAATTATGTTGATTCGATAGATACCCCGTTGAGTTTCCCGTCTGTCCCGGGCAAAACCTACCCTCAGCCAGGAGATCCTGACTGGCGATACCGCGCTCTGGAGTTTGAAGCGTTGGAAAGGACCTTTACCCTGGCCGGACCCCTGATCCACGTCGATCCGGAGGTCAGTATAAAAGGTATCAAACTGAGGGATTATTACTGTCTGCAAATTTACAATACCTTTACTCCGGGGCACCCCAACTCGCTTCCGCTACCCGAAGATCTGCCCGATTCGAATTACCAGTTTACCTGTGAGTTCGGTGGACTGTTCAAAACTCTCTTCCTGTTACCGGAAACGATCTGGCCTCATTTTACCGAAAAACAAAAGGAAGAAATGGTGGTGACCATTTCCAAATGGGCCCATCACCGTACGACCCAAAATAATTGGCGTATCTTTAATATTATTGCCCTCTCTTTTCTGAAGAAGCAGGGGTATCCGATCGATGACGAGCTGCTGAAAAGCCATTTGTTGTGGGTGGTTTCGTATCATTCCGGTAATGGCTGGTACCTGGAGCAAACTTATAACTACTATTCAATCAGTCTGTTCATTGTTTATACCACAATTTGGAACAGGGCTTTTGGCGATGAATATTACCCGGAAATTTCGGCCATAATCGAGCAGTCGGCCCAGAAACTCATGGAGTCGATCACCAGCTTTTTCGGCCGTGACGGATATATAAACATGTGGTCCAGAAGTATTTGTTACCGCACATGGGTGTCAGGGGCTTTCCCTGTTTCATTTATGCTGAAGAATCCGTCATTGCTTGATCCCGGATGGGCCAGGCGCCTCTGTTCAGGTTCCCTGCTTCAGTTTGTGAGCCGGAAGGATTTCTATTATAATGATATTCCCAGTTTGGGTTTCTACGGGCGAAAAGAATACATGGTACAGAACTACAGTTGTGCGGGCAGTCCGTTTTTGATGTTCCTGCCCTTTATCTGTTTGGCTTTACCCGACGATTCAGTTTTCTGGGCCGCCCGTGAAAATGAAGGAATCTGGGAAACCCTGGGTAATCGGTCGCGTAAAATCATTCTTGAAAATCCTGGGCTTGTTTTGGTAAACCACGGGAAAACAGGAGCTTCTGAGATCATTCCGGGAAAGGTCTATTATGACGATCCTAACTATTCAAAGTTGATTTATAATACTCACTTTCCCTGGGAAGATCACGACCCTGAAGGCGGTACAGCTATGGAATACAGTTTCCGCAGTCAGGATCCCAGAGACACTCGCGGAGACGATGTCAATTTCTATCTCACCGGGAAAACGATTCTAAATGATTCGGGAAAAAATCGCCTTTACACGATTTCTCAAAGTATGATGTTCAACGGAATACGTCAGGATGTACTCTACCGGCAGGCGATCATGCGCAGGCCACCGAATAATGGGGTAGGCTACATTATTGACCTGGCTGAGATTACAATCCCGGGCGGGGTGATCCGTGTTGACCGTTCGCGATTGGCGTTTGAATACGAGTTGACACTCGGCCATTTCGGATTGCCCCATATCGGGGGAAGGCCTGCAGCGGTCAGCCAGACTGACTATCCGGACCGGAAGATCATTACGGCCGCCATTGCGGGGAGAAAGCTTGCCCTGATCCTTTACCACGGATGGGATCGGACCGATTCTCGGGTACATCGTGACCGCAATGCAGAGGCTGACGAAAGTACCGTTATTTTTGCATGGAAAAAACGGATGGCCAAAAATCCGCCGGTGGAACTGATGATCTCGGTTATGCTTCATAAGCGGGATGACAGCGACTGGACCGACGACGAATTGTCGCCTGTCAGTGTAATTGACATTCGTGATGTGATGCCCTCCGGATCGCCGGTGGGAGCCTATCTGACATTGAATAATGGTGAACGGTTCGAAGTCGATTTCAAGGATATTGATGGAAAACGGTCCTGCTAAAGTTTTCAGTTCAAAAGTTAAAGCTTATTTTTGTGACAATTGAACAACTAAATCTGTTAACGATGATGCAACAATCCCGTTCATTACTGATTCTCCCGTTGGTTTTTATCGCTGCCTGTTCAGGAGGAGGACAAAAAGCCGAGAAAGAGAATGCGCCTGCAAAATTCACGGGTGCAAAAGGTGAGGTGAAACTGATGATCCTGGATCCCGGACACTTTCATGCTGCCCTTGTCCAAAAGACCATGTATGATCAGGTCGATTCGACCGTGTATGTTTATGCACCGGAGGGGCCTGATGTCCAAGCTCATCTGGCTCAGATCGAAGGTTTTAACAGTCGTCCAGAAAACCCGACTTCATGGGTTAACATGGTTTATACCGGTGACGATTGTTTGCAGAAAATGCTGTCTGCAAAACCCGGGAACGTACTGGTTCTGGCGGGGAATAACGCTAAAAAGATCTCCTACATCAAAGGTGCCGCCGATTCGGGTATCAATATTTTTGCAGATAAACCGATGGCTATCAACTCTGACGGTTTTGCTGTGCTTGAAGAAGCATTTAAATCGGCAGAGAAAAATGGGGTTTTACTTTACGACATCATGACCGAACGTTATGAAATTACAAGTATCGTTCAACGTGAGTTATCTGGAATAACGGAAGTATTTGGGACGCTCAAAGATGGAAGCCTCGACGAACCAGCCATTACAAAGGAGAGTGTCCATCACTTTTCTAAGTTGGTCGCGGGCCAGCCGATCCTGCGACCGGCCTGGTTTTTTGATACTGAGCAGCAGGGAGAAGGAATTGTGGATGTTACCACGCATTTGGTCGATCTGATTCAATGGGAAGCATTTCCTGAACAAAGCTTGCAAAAATCGGATGTGGAAATGTTGCAGGCGAAACACTGGCAAACTGAAATTAGTCCGGAACAGTTTAAAAAAGTTACCCGGCTGGATAATTACCCGGATTTTTTACAGAAAGATGTGGTAAATGGAAAGCTTCAGGTCTATTCTAACGGCGAAATGCTGTACAAGCTGAAAGGGAAATACGCCAAAGTATCAGTGATCTGGAACTTTGAAGCGCCTGCCGGCACCGGCGATACTCATTACAGCGTGATGCACGGAACCATTAGCGATCTGATTATCAGGCAGGGGAAGGAAGAAAATTATAAACCGACCGTGTATGTTCAGTTCACGGGAAATGAAGATATGACCAACTTCGAAGCTGCATTAAAGAAAGCAGTGGAGCAGGACATGGCATCAATTTATCCTGAGCTAAAGCTGGTGAAGATAAAAGATAACATGTGGACAGTGGAAATTCCTGATCAATACAAGGTCGGACACGAAGCCCACTTCGGACAGGTAATGGAAAGATACCTGCAATATCTGGTTAAAGGGAAATTGCCGGACTGGGAAGTTCCCAATATGATCACCAAGTATTATACCACGACCCGGGCTTTAGAGATGGCAAAAAAGCAATAGCGTTTTTTGACCTGTATAGTGATATCCGATCAGGAAAAAGATCCGGTGCTGTAAAAAGTGCCGGATCTTTTTTATCTTATGCTTGTTTTTGTTTAAAATATTCGACAGTTCCCTTCATCGCTATATTTTTAACCTTTTCGGCAAGAGCCGTCCGCTGAGCCTCGGTTAAAGCGGTGAAATTTCTAGCCAATTCAATTTTTTCACGCATCAAGGTTGCATTTTCATTGCCTGATATCAGAACAGATACCGGCAATGACCAGACGAAGTACATCGCCTCCTTGATGCTTAGGTAATTGGGAATAACCGGATCGTCTGTGTTCCATTTTGCTTGCGGCTTACTTGCAAAGAAGCGGCCATCTGCCAGCGACTTGATTGAAGTAATTCCCATGTTCCGTTCCAGGGCAACCGGCATCACATTCTGAATAAAGCTGAAATAGGACTGATCCAGAACATTAACGGGCATCAGAACTACATCGAAAATATCATTTGTCTTTGTTTGTTCCAGCATCCGCATATGTGCATGAGGATTTTGGTGACCAGTGAATCCGATATACCGTGTTTTACCTTCCTGTTTCGCTTTCATCATGACTTTCAGCACACCTTCATGAATACGTCCGTCGACATCATCGGGGGTTTCGACAGCATGAACCTGGTATAAATCAAGATGGTCGGTCTTTAGTCGTTTGAGCGTCCCTTCCAAATGCTTCCGTACAGTTCCGGCATCTTTGCCGGTCGATTTGGAAGTTAAAAATATGAGATCGCGATACTGTGGTGTGAGGTATTTGCCATATCGTTCTTCGCTTCTTCCGGTGTCGTAACTTTCGGCAGTATCAAAGAAACGAACACCTCCTTCGAGGGCAGCGTCAATTACTTCGCGGGCATCGTGTTCCGTGGTCCAGCCGATATGAAAACCACCCACTCCCAGCATAGTTACCCACTCGTTTGTCTTTCCCAGCTTTCGTTTGGGTAAAATTTTTCCCAGCCTGTCCTGATCAACGCTTTTTTCTTTGGCAGGAAGAGCCGCAGGAACTGTCAATCCTGCCGTTAATGCCGCGATTGATTTGAGGAATAGTCGTCTGTCTGCCATAGTCGTAAGATTTAAGTTTTAAAGCTAAGACATTGACAGAGAGAATTTGTTCAGACTTTTGGCGAAATCCTGAATAAAAGAATAAAAATTTCCGGGAAAGTCTCCGGATAAATACCGGCAGGAATTTATCTGATAACGAGTTTTCTTGCAGATTCCAGATCTTCCGGCGTATCAATGCCTATACTTTCAAATGTCGTTACGGCCGTTTTAATCTTGTATCCATTTTCCATCCAGCGAAGTTGTTCCAGTGATTCTGCCAGTTCGAGCGAAGAGGGTTTCAGTTTTGTGATCTCCTTCAGAATATTTTTCCGGTAGGCATACATGCCAAGGTGGCAGTAAAAAGGATGCGAGCTGATCCACTCCTGCTGCTCTTTTCCCCGGATGAACGGGATGGCTGTCCGGCTGAATAAAAGTGCATACTGTTGTTTGTCAATTACAACTTTCGGTCGGTTTGGATTAAACAGATCGGCGCTCTTTTCAGCTTTTTTGATCAATGTGGCAATCTGCGTGTCCGGGTCGGCAAAACACCCTTTTAATGCTTCGAGTTGTTCGCGGCGGACAAACGGCTCATCGCCCTGAATATTGATGATCACGTCAAAATCGAAGAAGGCGGAGATTTTTTCTGCTGCTTCAGCACAACGGTCGGTTCCGCTCTGATGATCGTTCCGCGTCATGATCACCTTGCCTCCGAAGCCGGTCACCGCGTTTGCAATCCGTTCATCATCAGTGGCAACCCAGGCGTGTTCCAGTGCGGTACAAACATGCTCATAAACATGTTGGATGATTGGTTTGGTGCCAAGCAAGGCAAGTGGTTTGCCGGGGAACCGGGTCGATTGATAACGGGCAGGAATGATGGCGATATAGTGCATTGCTGAATGTTTTAGTGAGGCAAAAGTATAAAATCAAGTATCAAGACGCAAGTATCAAGATATGCTCAGGATCTTTTATCTTATTATCTTATTATCGATATCTCTTGCATCTTGATACTTTTTATAACTTTGCTTTTTAAAACAGAAAGCTGAATGATGATGGATGTTCTGGAAATAAAACAGCGATTCGGGATAATAGGGAATGCGTTGGGGCTTAACAGGGCCATAGAAGTAGCCGTTCAGGTGGCTCCAACCGATCTGTCAGTTCTGATCAGTGGAGAAAGTGGTACCGGTAAGGAAGTTTTTCCCCAGATCATTCATAGTTTCTCGTCCCGTAAGCATGGGAAATATATAGCGGTTAACTGCGGTGCAATTCCGGAGGGAACAATTGATTCAGAGCTTTTCGGACATGAAAAAGGAGCGTTTACCGGAGCCTTGTCTGATCGTAAAGGTTATTTTGAGGAAGCTGATGGCGGAACGATCTTTCTTGACGAGATAGGAGAACTGCCGCTTTCGACTCAGGTACGACTTTTACGCGTGTTGGAAGCAGGTGAGTTTATAAAGGTTGGTTCATCAAAAGTTTTAAAAACCAACGTTCGCATGGTTGCTGCAACGAATGTCGATCTTCCCAAAGCGATAGAGGAAGGAAAATTCAGGGAAGACCTTTATTACCGGTTAAATACCGTACCTATCCGCGTTTTACCTTTACGTGACAGGAAAGAAGATATTTATCTGTTGTTTCGTAAATTTGCGCAGGATTTTGCTGAACGTTACCGTATGCCGCCAGTGAGACTTGACGACGAAGCTCGCCTGGTGCTGGAGAATTTTAATTGGCCGGGGAATGTGAGGCAGCTAAAAAATATTACGGAGCAAATTTCCGTGATTGAACAGGAACGGCAAATTACAGGTAAGGCGATGCAGGGATATTTACCTGCCGGTACAGCTTCGCGATTGCCCGCCCTTTATAAGGGAGTGGATGAGAAGACTTTTTCCAGTGAACGGGAGATCCTTTACCAGGTTTTGTTCGATATGAAGAAGGACATGAATGATCTCAAAAAACTTGTTCTTGACCTGATGAGAGACGGGAATCATGCGGAGGAATTCCATGCCGAAAATGCTCAGATCATTCACAATCTCTATAAGAAGGAGGCATCCCATTATGTGCCCGAACCGGCTCAGGCCGCTCCTGCGCAGTTTGACCACGTGAACCGGGAGGATATTCTGGATACCGAAGAGTTTGTTGAAGAGTCGCTGTCGCTGGAAGACAAGGAAATTGAATTAATCAAAAAGGCCCTTGAAAAACATAAAGGGAAACGTAAATATGCTGCACAGGAACTGGGTATCTCCGAACGTACCTTGTACCGGAAAATAAGAGAATATGATATCGACTAAATTGCTTCGGCTGCCTATAAGACCATTTTTGCTGGTCATTCTGGTCATCCTGCCTTTGATGCACGGATGCAAGTTCGGCTATTCCTTTACGGGAACGTCGATCGATATGACCAAATTGAAAACATTTTCAGTCGCCTACTTTGCCAACAGGGCTCGCCTGATCAATCCCAACCTGAGTCAGCAATTTACCGAGGCACTGCAGGAAAAGCTCACCCGGCAAACTTCTCTTGACCTTGTTTCAGAGCGTGGTGACCTTGAATTTACAGGTCAGATCACAGGATATGATACCCGTCCAATGAATATACAGGAGGGTGATTATGCCGCACAAACCAGGTTGACTGTTACTGTAAAGGTAAAGTATGTCAACAATGTAGATCATGATGAGGATTGGGAGAAATCATTTTCCGCCTACGCCGATTATGAAAGCACTAAAATTTTAAGTGAAGTTGAAGATGACCTGGCTGTAGAGATCATTGAGCAACTAACGGAGGACATCTTTAATCAATCAATTGCCAACTGGTAATGATCGCTGCGGATCTTTATACAATAATCAGAAATCCCGATAAACTGGATGAAAAAACCTTGGAGGTACTTAAGTCGGTCGTGGAGCAACATCCGGCTTTCCAGGCAGCCTGGATGTTACTGTTGAAAAATCTTCGGGTTCTTGATGACGCCGGGTTCCGGAATTATTTGCAGGTTGGCGCCTTTCGTGTTGCAGACCGGCGTAAGCTTTATTGTTTTCTGACGGGAACCGAAGCCGGAGTGAATACCAAACAAGATGAGGCCGATTATCTGACCCGGGAATACCTTACACCGGCAACCTACCAATTAACCACACAAGCTGCACGGGAAGAATCGCTTTCCGATTTGGCCATGGCGATTCGAAAAAACCAGCAGGTACAGACAGAAGTAAGTTCAGGGTTTGTCGAAAAAAGCATCGGATCAGATGTTCCCTCAAACGATTTGATAACCGAGACATTAGCCCGCATTTATACGAAACAGGGGCTTTACAAAGAGGCCATTCAGGCTTACGAAAAATTAAGTTTGAAATTTCCGGAAAAAAACATTTACTTTGCCAGTCAAATTGAAGAAATCAAAAAATTAACCAATTAATAAAAAAATCATGTATACACTGATCACTGTACTCATATTAATTGCCTGTGTTCTTTTGATCCTGATCGTATTGGTGCAGAATTCAAAAGGAGGAGGTTTGGCCAGCAATTTCCAGTCATCCAACCAGATTATGGGCGTGCGGAAAACAACAGATTTCCTGGAAAAGGCAACATGGGTTTTGGCAGGCGCGTTGCTCTTCCTTTGCATTGCAGGAAGTGCATTTACTCCACGTGCTGCTGAAGAAGTGAATCAGTCATCTGTGAAAGATCAGATTGAGAAAGCCATTGATCCGGCAGCTGAGCCTAATTTTCCAACCGCAGCTCCGGATTCTGCTAAGTAAGAACTTCGTGAGAGATAAAGAAAAAGCTTGTTCTTTAATTAGGACAGGCTTTTCTTTTTTGTTCATTCGAATGGGAACGGGAATCTCAGACAGGAAAGCAGCGCTGACCCTGTCAGCCTGTCAGAATAAGTGACAGGCAATAGTGCTACTTTCGTTTTGGCATGCATTTCGATAAGGAAGGTTGTCAATTTTAAAAAATGTCTAACTAAAAATAATTAGAAAAAATGGCAGATTTAAAAGGTAAGATCCTTGCAGGTAAAATTCTTGTACAACCGAAGGAAGCAGAAACGAAAACAGCCAGTGGAATTATCATTCCTGATTCGGCAAAGGAAAAACCCCACGCAGGTACGGTCGTATTGGTTGGGGCAGGTAAAAAAGACGAACCGATGGAAGTTAAGGTTGGTGATACTGTTTTCTATGGTAAGTATTCCGGTACAGAGTTAAGTATTGACGGAGCTGATTTCCTGTTGATGTCTCAGACCGATGTTTTGTATATCGCATAACGTAAACACAAAATTAAAAGAAACAGAAAATGGCAAAAGAGATTAAATTTAATATCGAAGCGAGAGATCTTCTGAAAAAAGGAGTTGACAAACTGGCCGACGCAGTGAAAATAACCTTGGGCCCCAAAGGCCGTAACGTGGTTATCGAAAAGAAATTTGGTGCTCCCATGATCACCAAGGACGGAGTGACAGTGGCAAAAGAAATCGAGCTTTCTGACGCGTATGAAAATATCGGCGCTCAGATGGTGAAAGAAGTAGCCAGTAAAACGGGGGATGATGCCGGTGACGGAACAACTACTGCAACTGTTCTTGCTCAGTCAATTATCAGTGTTGGTTTGAAAAATGTAACAGCCGGAGCCAACCCGATGGATCTGAAACGCGGTATTGATAAAGCAGTTTTGAAAGTAGTTGAAAGCATCAGGTCGCAGTCGCATAATATCGGTGACGACTTCGATAAGATTAAGCAGGTTGCCAAAGTGTCTGCCAATGGTGATGAAGAGATCGGAAGCCTGATTGCCGAAGCAATGGAAAAGGTAAATAAGGAAGGCGTTATTACCGTTGAAGAAGCCAAAGGAACTGAAACTTATGTCGATGTCGTAGAAGGTATGCAGTTCGACCGCGGTTATATTTCTCCTTATTTTGTGACAAACACAGAGAAAATGGCTGCTGAAATGGATCATCCTTTTATTTTGATCTATGACAAGAAGATCAGCACCATGAAAGATTTGCTTCCTATTCTGGAGCAGGCTGCACAAAGCGGTCGTCCTTTGATGATTGTTTCTGAAGATGTTGACGGGGAAGCATTGGCGACACTCGTTGTTAACCGCCTGCGTGGTTCTCTGAAAGTATGTGCAGTGAAAGCTCCAGGGTTTGGTGACCGCCGTAAGGAAATGCTCGAAGACCTGGCTGTTCTGACAGGTGGTACGGTCATTACCGAAGAAAAAGGTATGAAGTTGGAAGATGCGACTATGGACATGCTTGGACAGTGTGAGAAAATCACGGTTGACAAAGAGAATACTACTGTTGTCGCAGGAATGGGTGATCAGGAAGCCATCAAGGCGCGTGTGGGCATGATTAAGCGTCAAATCGAGTCGACCACATCCGATTATGACCGTGAAAAGTTACAGGAACGTCTGGCTAAATTAGCCGGTGGTGTTGCTGTCCTTTATGTAGGTGCGGCTTCTGAAGTTGAAATGAAAGAGAAGAAAGCCCGCGTTGACGACGCACTGAGCGCAACCCGTGCTGCTGTGGAAGAAGGAATTATCCCTGGTGGCGGTGTGGCTTATATTCGTGCCATTTCAATACTGGAAGGATTGACCGGAGAGAATGAAGATGAAACAACCGGTATCGAAATCGTAAAACGTGCCATTGAAGAACCGCTTCGTCAGATCGTATTCAATGCCGGAAAAGAAGGCGCCGTTGTGGTTCAGAAAGTTCGTGAAGGGAAAGGCGACTTTGGGTACAACGCCCGTTCGGACGAATATCAAAATCTAAGGGAAACAGGAGTGATCGACCCGGCCAAGGTTGCACGTGTAGCTCTTGAAAATGCCGCTTCTATTGCCGGAATGTTCCTCACTACAGAATGCGTTCTGGTTGAAGAAAAAGAAGAAAAAGCTCCGCAAATGCCTCCAATGGGCGGCGGCGGTATGGGTGGTATGATGTAATCTCATCCAAATATACCTTTCAAAAAATGAAGGCAGTACAATCGAAAGGTTGTGCTGCCTTTTTCAGTTAAACGCAAGTTTCAAGACACAAGAT
>JBDKTZ010000190.1:0-14598 GCA_039679975.1 Prolixibacteraceae bacterium | reverse complement strand
TACATATTTCTTTACTTTTAAACGTGATACAATGTTTAAGCCGCAGCATTGCGCTAAATAACAACAGCTTAAAATTAATTTTCTGAAAATCTGCGCAAAAGTAATAAGATTATTTGAATTTCACCAGGTTATCTTCAAAAAATTCTGCATCGTGCATACGGATAGGTACTGTTCTTCTTCAGCACCCGCTTTATTCCAACCTCTTCCCTTCTCCGGTCTCCTGTTTCCGTTCTCCGTCATGCCTATGCTTTCCCGCTTACCAGCTTTATCCCCACCTGGCAATCCAAACATTTCCTGAAATTGCAATAACTGTTTTTTAATTGGATCAGCGCCTGGGATTCAAAGGCTGAGCGAACCGGAATCCCCAGTTTTTTCCACTGCTCTATAATCGAATTTTCTTCAGCAGGCACCTCTTCCAGAAAATCGAGCGCCAGATCCTTTAATTCCTGCTTATGGTAATAATCGCCGTAAACAAACAGGAAAGGGACCAACGTATTGATCACAATATTATTAAAGGCCGAAACCCCCAGTTGTTTTTGGCTTTCGGGTGAAGGCTTATTGAACCGGTAATGACTGATCCAGTAGTCGGATGGCTGTAAGTCAAAAAGGTTTTTAATCCTGCCCAGGTCTTTCATTTCGACCAGGTGTGAAAACAAGGCCGTGGACTGATGAACCAGGCAGGTAAACTGAGCAATTCTGATAGTCGGAAAATTCAACGGACGTAAACGTAAAAATTTCCATAAATGTGCAGCCATGGGTTTTAGTCTGTATTTACTGTAAAGAAATGAATATTCTTTTTTTAACGACAGGAAATAATCGTCTCCAACCAGTTCCTCATTTAATAATCCCGCGGTGCCAAAAAAAAGAGCCTCAAGCTGAAACAGGCTGTCTTTATGCTTTTCAGCAATATGTAACGGCAACGAGCGTGCAAGTAATTCAAATGGAAGTGCATTGGTTTTAAAGCCAAAATTCCGTGCCAGAAACTGATAAAAAGTTTCATTCCAATCATTGTTATTTTGCTCCAGCCGCTGAATAATCTCAGAAGTCTTTTGTTGCAACCTTTCTACCATGAGTCCATGAAACCAGATCTGCAGACTGAGTAGTTCGATCTGATGAAAATGATTCTGACAGGCAATCCATCCATTGGCCTTCAAGAGTTTCTGATATTTTTCTTCCAGACAGCTGTCATAACGCAAAACGATTCCCGGGACAGGTTGTCCTTTTGAATTAAGTACACGCTGATCATCCTGCGCTACGACATGGAGAATGACATTATCATAAGCGGCATCCAGATGATGCTGATGACGGGTCCATTCGGAGGAACGCAAATGAATTTCCACATTCCCCGCCCAAACAGTTTTCCCGATCCGGATCCGTGCATTAAAAAAGTCAGGTCCGGCATCCCGATTGATCATTCCGCGCGACAAAATCGTCACCCGTTGGCCATCATCTGTCTGCAAATTCCGGGTATCAAATAATCCGTGTTTCCAAACAAATTGCAGAAAACTTTCATTCATAGGCTGGTAGAAGTTTTTTTTAATAATTAAAATTACAAAAAAAACCGATTACAGCATAAAAATTTTCTGCGATTATTTATTAGTAAATCCGCTAAAAACCCTTTAAATTGGAGAAGTAAATTTGACACGATGAACCTGAACCGTCCGAATATAAAACGTGCCGTGATTTTCATGTTGCTTTCAGCGGCAGCAATAGCCATCGCCTCACTTACTATCGGAAAGGAAATATACGGATCAAAAGAACATACATTGCTTTCTTTTGCAATCATCAACCTTTCAGGCTACCTTTTCTTCATTTTTATGCCGGTTGAACTGGCTTTCATCTATTATCTCAACACCAGTTTGAACATCGCCCTGCTTAATCTCACAGCGATCGGAACCGCCATTTTCTCGCAGGCCATAGACTATTACATCGGACGCTCATTCAGTAAACAAATTATAGACCAGTTGATCGGGCGGCAACGTTATGAAAAAGCAGAATCAGAAATCCGAAAGTATGGGAATATCGCCATCTTTGTATTTAACCTGTTACCTCTTTCCTCTCCCGTAATCTTACTGGCAGCAGGAATGCTGAAACACCGGCTGAAAGAAGCTTTTCTCTATAGTCTCGCAGGTTTGCTGGTAAAATACCTGATTCTATCGGCTATCTTTTAAATTACAACAGTTCTGCTTCCAAAAGCAACTCTTCCATTTCGAGCTGCACATCAGTTGTTGCCTGTCTTGCTTTTTCTGCAAAATTTTCCCCGGCTGAGGCGTAAATAATTGCCCTTGACGAATTGACCAGTAACCCGCACTGATCATTCATTCCATACTCGGCAACCTCCCGCAGGCTTCCTCCCTGTGCTCCCACACCGGGAACCAACAGAAAATGGTTGGGAACCAACGCTCTGATTTCTTCAAGTTTTTGGGCCTGAGTAGCGCCGACCACATACATCATATTATCGGGGGTGCCCCATTGCTGCGAAGTCTTCAGTACAGATTCAAACAACGAATCTCCTGTTTCGTTTCGCAGGAACTGAAAATCGGATGCGCCTTTATTGGACGTCAAAGCCAAACCGATGACCCAACGGTCGAGGTAATTCATAAAGGGCTTTACGGAATACTCCCACATGTAAGGAGCCACGGTAACCGCGTCAAAATCCATACGATCAAAGAAGGCACGGGCATATAGATTGGAGGTATTGCCGATATCACCCCGTTTGGCGTCGGCAATAATAAATTGCTCAGGATATTTTTCACGGATGTAGTTCACCGTCTTCTCGAGACTGGCCCAGCCAGATACTCCTAAACTCTCATAAAACGCCAGGTTAGGCTTATAAGCTACACACAAATCCTGGGTTGCATCAATGATTTCCTTATTAAATGCAAACACGGGATCGGACGTTTCCTTCAAAAAGGATGGGATTTTAAGAATGTCTGTATCCAATCCGATACACAAAAAGCTCCTTTTTTGTCTGATCTGCTCAAAAAGTTGTTCGCGGTTCATCTTTAGCTGTTCGCTTTTAGCCATTAGCTGTTAGTTCCGTAGTTCTAACAGATAGCTTGTTTGACAATTAATTAGTTTTGCAGGTTCTCAGATTGCTGCTTCTTTGAGTTTCTCTGCATTTTCTTCGATCTGAAGTTTTTCGATGATCTCGTCAACATCGCCATTAATAATGGACTGAAGGTTATACAAGGTCAGATTGATCCGGTGGTCGGTCACCCTTCCCTGAGGCCAGTTGTAGGTTCTGATTTTGGCCGAACGGTCACCTGTCGACACCATGGTTTTTCGCTTTGAAGCAATGTTGTCAATATACTTCTGGTATTCCATATTATAAATACGTGTTCGTAATTCAGCCATTGCCTTGGCCAGGTTTTTCAGCTGGGATTTCTCATCCTGGCAGGTGACGACAATTCCTGTCGGAATGTGTGTCAACCGGATCGCCGAATAAGTTGTGTTCACCGATTGTCCGCCAGGACCGGAAGAACAGTAAGTATCTTTCCGGATATCGCTCTCTTTGAGTTCGACGTCAAATTCTTCCGCCTCCGGCAATACAGCCACAGAAGCTGCCGATGTATGCACACGCCCCTGCGTTTCTGTTTGCGGAATACGCTGCACCCGGTGAACGCCTGATTCATATTTCAGAATGCCATACACATTCTCCCCTGTGACTTTGGCAACAATTTCCTTGAATCCCCCTGAAGCCCCTTCGCTCACATGAGTTACTTCCAGTTTCCACCCTTTCCGTTCACAGTATTTGGAGTACATTCTGAAAAGATCGCCGGCAAAAAGGCTGGCTTCATCACCACCTGTCCCGGCACGTACTTCAAGGATCGCATTTTTGCTGTCCTCAGGATCTGCAGGTACCAGCAACAACCTGATCTCTTTTTCCTTTTCGGGGATCTGTAATTCGCTCTGTTCAATTTCTTCCCTCGCCATTTCCCTGATATCGGGATCGGTCTCCTCCGCGAGCATTTGTTTGCCCGATTCAATATTGTCGATCAGGTTCCGGTATTCCTTAAAGGCCTGTACCAGCAACTCCAGCCTCCGGTATTCCTGATTCAACTTGACGTAGCGCTTCATGTCGCTCATGATGGCAGGGTCAGTAATTTGCTGAGCCACTTCGTCAAAGCGGTATTTTATTGGTGTATATTTCTCTGCTAATGAATAATCTGCCATAAAACCAGATGTTAAATATTTAGATATTAGATATTCAGGCGTTCAAATGTTCGGATACCGGTTCTTCTTCCTGTTTTCTTTTTGCCTACTCATACTCAAATGTTCCGACCTCAGATCGTATCAAAAGCTTTCTACCCTTAAAAGGTTCAACGCGTCCAACAACCCGGGCATCAATATGAAAAGATTGTGAAATTTCAATAATGGCATCAGCCAACTCCGGTTTGACATATATCTCCATCCGGTGCCCCATATTAAAGACTTTGTACATTTCCTTCCAACTCGTTCCCGATTCTTCCCGGATCATCTTAAACAACGGAGGAACAGGGAAAAGGTTGTCTTTGACCACCTGCACGTCATCCGCAAAGTGCATAACTTTGGTTTGCGCTCCTCCGGAACAATGGATCAGACCATGGATTTGCCGACGATGTTCATCCAGTACTTTTTTGATGACCGGAGCATACGTACGGGTTGGTGAAAGTACCAGTTTCCCGGCATCCAATCCCAGCCCTTCTACTGCATCGGTCAACTTTCGGGTACCGGAGTAGACCAGATCTGCAGGAACCTCGGGATCAAAGCTTTCAGGATATTTCCTTGAAAGGTAGCCTGCAAATACGTCATGACGGGCTGAAGTCAGTCCGTTACTGCCCATACCCCCGTTATATTCTGTTTCATAGGTGGCCCGACCGAACGATGCCAAGCCAATAATACAATCCCCCGCCTGAATCTGACCGGCCGAGATCACGTCTTTTCGTTTCATCCGGCAGACAACTGTCGAATCGACTATGATGGTTCGAACCAGGTCGCCCACATCGGCGGTTTCACCACCTGTCGGATAAATACCTATTCCCAGGTTCCTCAACTCCCCGCAAAGTTCATCTGTCCCGTTAATAATGGCAGCGATCACTTCTCCGGGTATTTTTTTCTTGTTGCGGCCAATGGTCGACGATAACAGGATGTTATCGGTAGCACCCACACACAGCAGGTCGTCCAGGTTCATGATCAGAGCATCCTGTGCTATCCCTTTCCATACCGAAAGATCTCCTGTTTCCTTCCAGTAAAGATAAGCCAAAGACGATTTAGTACCTGCCCCATCAGCATGCATAATATTGCACCATTCGGGATCACCACCCAACACATCCGGTATAATCTTGCAGAATGCCTTTGGATACAATCCTTTATCTATGTTTCTAATCGCCTGATGGACATCTTCCTTTGAAGCTGAAACCCCTCTGTCCATGTACCTGTTGTCACTCATAAAACCAGTCTGAAATAGTAGACCACAAAGTTAATATTTTTGCGTGAATTTTAGAGACTGGCCATTCTGACCCGAGCCTCTCGTTAAATTATTACTGTTTGGCCTCAGGCAACTCAGTCTCCCTTTCACCTGTTATTATATTCTTCAAAAGAGGAAATCCCGATCAGAGGTAAAAATTTTGACTAATTTTGAAAAGCAGGTGCGACGAATAAACACACATCATGACACAGGGAAACACAACCGTAAGTAAAAAACAACTCAGGAAACGCATGTTAAGTATCAATCTGATACTGGAAAACAGGAAGATCATTCTGCAAAGCATTTTGTCTGTTTTGTTTATTGCCTTGGGTCTGCATTTTTTCAGACACGAGCAAACGGAACTGGAAGAAGTAAAGCGGACACTACTCAATGCTGATCTTTACTATGTGTTAACAGGAGTTGCTCTAACTATCTTTTATATCTGTATCCAGGGAATGATGTATTATTACAGTTTTCGCAGTGTTGATGAACACATCACCCTGAAAAGCGCTATGGTTCTGTTTATAAAACGAAATCTTATAAGTGTATTTCTTCCTGCAGGCGGAATTTCATCACTGGCATTTTTTTCAAAAAGCATTGAAAAGCAAAATATTTCGAAGTCCAAGATCCATGTAGCTTCAACGATCTATGCCTTTACCGGCATCGTATCAGTTCTTGTGGTAGCCGTTCCGGTAATGATTTATGCATTGCTCAATAATCGCCTTTCCTCAAATGTGGTTTACACCTTTGCCGGAGTTCTTTTACTTATCTTCGGTTGTATTTACTGTATCCGTTCACTAATAAAAGAAGGATGGATTTACCGCTTTGTTGTCAGGATCAAGCCGGGTTTTGAAGCCCAATTTGCAGAAGTGAAAGCGATAAGCGTCAGCAACAGGGGTTTTATTATAACTCTTTTATTCTCAGTACTGATCGAATTCATTGGCATTACTCATTTGCTGATTTGTATGTCTGCGCTGGGCTGTCCGGTCTCTCTGGAAGGCGCAGCGCTCGGCTATATTGTGTCTGTCATGTTCCTGATCATTTCCCCGTTTCTAAGGGGAATGGGAGCCATTGAGCTCTCATTGAGTTTTATCCTTATACAATATGGATTTTCAACGTTGGAATCCGTTTCAATCACATTCCTTTATCGTTTTTTCGAATTCTGGCTTTTACTGGTGATTGGCGCGTTCAGCTTTATATTTGTCCGAAACAATATCTTCCTTCGTGTGGCTCCCGTGATCCTTACGTTTGCCCTCGGAGTTGTCAACTTGCTGTCCGTACTAACCCCGGCCTTACATGACAGGCTCAGCTTATTACATCATTATTTGCCGATCTATGCCATTCATATTTCAAACTATGCTGTTTTCATGATGGGAATTCTTCTGTTGCTCATCTCTGCATTTCTTTTAAAAGGGGTACGAACTGCCTGGTATCTGACTGTTGCATTAACCGTGATATCAATGATCGGTCATATCACAAAAGCGATTGATTATGAGGAGGCTTCACTGGCTCTTTTTACCCTGATCTCACTTCTGCTCACCCGCCGCCAGTACTTTGTCCGGGGGAATCCTAAATTAACCTACATCGGTATAAATGCGGCCCTGATTACCATTGGTGCTGTGATGATTTACGGAATTACCGGGTTTTACTTTCTGGACAAGAATTATTTCAATATGGACTTCAGTTTTCAGGAGTCAGTAAAATATGCTTTGCAGAATTTTTTTCTGTTCCAAAGCGATACCTTAAATCCAACCGGACGGTTCGCGCAAAACTTCCTCCATTCGATCAATATATCAGGAGCATTGACTATCGGATTTTTACTCTATACATTAATCAGTCCATATCTGTTTGAAGAAAAAACAGAAGAAGAACAATGGGAACTGGCCCGGAACCTGATAAAAAAGCACGGTCATTCAACGCTTGATTATTTCAAAACATATTATGACAAATTATTATTCTTTACGAATGACCGTGATGCTTTTGTCGCGTATCAGACAGCGGGGAATTACGCCGTTGTATTGGAAGATCCGGTATGTTCAGGTCCGGGTAAAATGATACAGGTAATACGTGAATTTGATTTTTTTTGCGCCTCCAACGGACTAAAAAGTATCTTCTACAGAGTTCCTGAAAGCAGCTTACCCGTGTATCATCAGTTAAAAAAGAAAGATCTGATGATTGGTCAGGAAGCAATAGTCGACCTTCCTGCTTTCACCATTGAAGGAAAGGACAAAAAATCCATCAGAACTTCTTCAAACAAACAAAAGGAACTTGGCTATATCGTCAAGGTATATCAACCACCTATTAAAGACGGGATGATACAGAAAATTCATTCAGTATCAAATGAATGGCAAAAAGAAAGGCACTATGAAGAACTGGTATTTTCACAAGGGGTATTTGACGCCGGGGAACTAAAAAGTCAAAAGATCATTGTTGTAGAGAATCAGGAAGAAAAGGTTCTGGCCTTTGCCAACATCATTCCCGATTATGCTCCCGGAGAAGCCACTTACGACCTGATCCGGAATGCCAGGGGAACACCCAACGGCCTGATTGAATTTTTAATGGCTGAAATGTTTTTTTATTTGAAAGCGAATGGGTATCAGACTGTTAATTTGGGATTTGTAGCCATGTCGGGTATTGAAGAGGGGAAAAACCTTCCCGAGCGATCCATCAAATTTGCCTACGAAAAAATCAGGGCCTTTTCTCACTTTAAAGGACAAAAAGAATTTAAAAACAAATTTGCTCCGAACTGGAGCAACAGATACCTGATCTATTCTAATGATTATGATCTTTTCAGTGTGCCGGCAGCGTTGAAAAAAGTAACCCGGCCATAACGTGAATAACCTCAGATCAAATACTGAAAAAGATCGGGTTTTTCATTCAGATACTCATGAATGAAACCGTTTTCATTCATCCTCTGAATTAAACCATCCAGATCATTCTTGTCGGTCAGTTCAATCCCCACAAACGCGGGTCCCTTTTCGCGGTTATTTTTCTTCGTATATTCGAAATGAGTAATGTCATCGCCCGGACCAAGCACATTGGACAGAAAATCTCTCAGCGCCCCGGCACGCTGAGGAAAGCGAACAATAAAATAATGCTTCAATCCTTCGAAAAGCATCGAGCGTTCTTTGATCTCTTCGGTCCGGGTAATATCATTGTTGCTCCCGGAGACGATACATACCACATTTTTCCCGCTGATTTGATCGGCATAATAGTCGAGGGCAGCTATCGAAAGTGCTCCGGCCGGTTCAACCACGATTGCATCGCGGTTATACAGATCAAGTATTTTCGTGCAAACCCGACCTTCCGGAACCAGAACAATATCATCAACCACCCGCCTGCAAATCTCAAACGGCAAATCGCCTACCCGCTGAACCGCAGCCCCGTCCACGAATTTGTCAATTTCCTCCAGAGTAATAACCTCTCCGGCTTTGAGTGATGACTTCATCGAAGGTGCTCCGGCCGGTTCCACTCCGATGATCTTTGTTGTGGGACTAACCTGACGAAAATAACTTCCCACACCAGAAATCAAGCCACCACCACCGATAGGAACAAATAAATAATCGATCGTGCAGGTTGACGATTGGATGATCTCCAGTGCAACAGTAGCTTGTCCTTCAATGATCACCTGATCATCGAAAGGATGAATGAAGATCTTTCCGCTTTCGGCACAATCTTTTCTTGCTTCACGGCTCGCATCATCGTAAGTATCACCTGTCAAAACAATTTCCACAAATTGCTTTCCAAACATCCTGACCTGACCGATCTTCTGCTTCGGCGTTGTGGCCGGCATGTAAATCTTCCCCATAATCCCCAGCTTCAGGCAGGAATACGCTACTCCCTGGGCATGATTTCCTGCGCTGGCGCAAATCACACCCATTTGACGTTCTTTGCCCGTCAGATTCCTCATTTTATTATATGCCCCGCGAATTTTATACGACCTTACAATTTGCAGGTCTTCACGCTTTAACAGCACATTCGCGCCGTATTGTTCCGACAAATTTAAATTCGTTGTCAGGGGAGTCGTACTCAATATTTCGTTTAAAGTCAGCTTCGCCTTGTTTATCGCCTCCAGCGATGGATAATAATCTTTTGTCATTTTTCGTATCTGAATCTTCAACACAATCTCACACCAATAACAATATACCGAGGGAAGAGGTTTCACCGGTGAACGTCCTCCCCGGTTTTCAAGATAAAGCCCTTTTTATCTTACAAACAGCAATTCTCTGTATTTTGGCAATGGCCATAAATTATTATCCACGCTCAGCTCAAGTTTGTCAATATGAGAACGGATCTCGTCCAGGAACGGAAATACTGATTCTTCATAAGCACGGGCCCTTTCGGCCGTATTCTGAATTACATTCGCCCTTTTACGTGCCTCAGTCATCTCGTATACCTTTATTTTAATGGCTGTAATATGCCCTTCAATTTCACGGATCAGATTCATGCGCTCATCCGACAGCATCTTAAACTCTTCGACCGGGAATACCTCTTTCAGGCTCTTCACGTTAGCCAGTAAACGGGTCTCGTATTCCATTGCTGTGGGAACAATATGATTGATCGCCAAATCTCCAAACACCCTCGATTCGATTTGAATCTTCTTTGTATATTTCTCATACTCCACCTCAGCACGACTCTCCAGTTCCTTCGACGTCATCACATCCTGTTGTGCAAACATCCGGATAGTTTCCCTCTTCAAATAAGCCGAAATTGCCATTGGTATACTTGTTACATTGGAGAGTCCCCTTCTTTTTGCTTCTCTGACCCAATCGGGACTGTACCCGTTCCCGTCAAAGCTGATAGCCTTGGACTCAATGATCAAACGCTTCAGAATCTGAAAAATAGCTTCATCCTTCTTTGTTCCCTTCTCTACAAGATGATCCACCTCAATCCTGAATTTTTCAAGTTGTGCAGCCATCGCCGTATTCAGGCTGATCAGGGCAGCAGCACAATTCGCAGACGATCCGACCGCCCTGAATTCAAAACGGTTCCCCGAAAAAGCAAAAGGCGATGTCCTGTTCCGGTCAGTACTGTCCAGTATAATTTCGGGGATCCTTCCTATATTCAGCTTTAACGCCGTTTTTTCGTCCGGTGTCATTTTACGTTCAACCACGGCCTCTTCCATCAGGGTCAGCATTTTGCTCACCTCCGATCCAAGAAAAACAGAAAAAATCGAAGGGGGAGCTTCATTCGCTCCAAGACGCAAGGCATTACTGGCCGAAGAAATACTGGCTCGCAGCAAATCCTGATGGTCAAAAACGGTCTTTAGTGTATTCACCACAAAAGTGAGGAACCGTAAATTCGATTTCGGATTTTTCCCGGGAGAAAAAAGATTGATCCCGTCGTCCGAACGAAGTGACCAGTTCAAATGTTTTCCCGAACCGTTAATGCCGGAAAAAGGCTTTTCATGAAACAGCACTGCAAATTTATGCCGCCGGGCGATCTTCTTCATGATATCCATCAGTAGTTGATTGTGGTCATTGGCCAGATTGGCTTCCTCAAAAAGCGGAACAAACTCAAACTGATTCGGGGCCACTTCATTATGCCTGGTCTTGACCGGGATACCTAATTTATAAGCTTCATTTTCCAGATCCTCCATAAACCGGTATACCCGTGTAGGAATTGAACTAAAATAATGATCTTCCAGTTGCTGATCTTTTGCTGAAGCGTGTCCCATCAGCGTCCGGCCCGTCAGCATCAGATCGGGACGTGCTGCATACAACGCTCTGTCAACCAAAAAATATTCCTGTTCACATCCCAGATTCACCTGCACTTTTGTTACATTTTTATCAAAATACTGGCAAACTGCTGTTGCTGCTTTATCCAACGCATTCAGGGAACGTAAGAGCGGCGTCTTGTAGTCAAGCGCTTCTCCCGTATAGGAAATAAAGATGGTAGGGATACAAAGCGTCCCGTCAACAATAAAGGCCGGTGATGAAACATCCCATGCCGTATACCCGCGCGCCTCAAAGGTTTGACGGATACCTCCGCTTGGAAAAGACGAAGCATCCGGCTCCTGTTGTACCAGCATTTTGCCTGAAAAATCTTCAACAACACCTCCGTTTTCACTGAAAACAATAAAAGCATCATGTTTTTCGGCAGTGCCGTCAGTCAACGGATGAAACCAATGAGTATAATGAGTAGCCCCATTTTCAGTCGCCCATGCTTTCATCCCCTGAGCAACCTGATCAGCCATCTTGCGATCGACCTGAACGCTGTTATCAATGGCGTCACAAACAGCCGCGAAGGCCTCTCTGGATAAGTATTTCTTCATCTTGGGACGATCAAACACATTGATCCCAAAAAAATCGGAGGTCAGGTTGCTTTCCCGTTTTACAGGCATAGGTTCGCGTGATAATACCTCCTGAAGGGCTTTAAATCTGAATTCGGGCATGGTACAATAATTTTATTTTTAGAAAAGCTTTAAAATATACACGCAAAAATAGCCTTTTCCGGGGGTGAATTCCTCATATTTCATTAATTTTTACTCAGACCCCATCTTACTTACAGATAATTCACTGAAACTTTCTAAAAAAGTGACACTTTGGTCGGATTTTTAGACCTCTGATCTGAAAAATAAAAAAATGCTTTGGTAAAGAGCACGTAATAGCTTTAATTTATGTTCGAATTCAACAGAAAGAATGTACACCAATGGAAAATCATGAAATCATAAAAAAGATCGAACAATCAGGCCACCGGAAAATAAAATATGCAGTCAGCGACATTGACGGGATTTTAAGGTCCAAGATCGTTCATTTGGATAAGTTCGTTTCCATTATAGAAACAGGCACAGGCTTTTGCGATGTTGTATTCGGATGGGATGCCAATGATTCCTGTTATGACAATACCCGTTTTACGGGTTGGCACACAGGCTACCCTGACCGTAAGGCAAGTATAGACCTCAATACGTTCAGAACTATTCCGTGGGATAATAATATGCCCTATTTTTTGGCCGATTTCAGCAAGGAAACAGGAGTAGAGGTTCCTTGTCCGCGAAGCCTCCTGAAAAAAATAATCGGTCAATGCGATGAGCTCGGATTCAAGGCAATATTCTCCCAGGAATTTGAATGGTTCAATTTTATAGGCACTCCCAACCAACTTGCAGCCTCTGGTTATCGTGAACTGATCCCGATCACGCCAGGTATGTTCGGTTACTCGCAACTGCGTCCTGTTTTGTATCAGAACTATTACAACGAATTATTTGACGCGTTGGAAAAGTTCCGGATACCCCTGGAATCTTTCCATACTGAAACAGGCCCCGGCGTATATGAGGCATCAATTAAGTACGATGAAGTTCTTGAGGCAGCCGACAAGGCCGTTCTTTTTAAATCGTCGGTCAGGGAAATCGCTTATCGGCATGGAATCGTAGCAAGCTTCATGGCCAAATGGAATGAAAATCTTCCCGGGAGCGGCGGTCATATTCATCAAAGTCTTCGGAGTAAAGGCGGCAACAAAAATCTCTTTTGGAATGACGATCCGCAAAAACCAATCAGTGAGCTGATGGAAAGTTATCTGGCGGGACAATTGCTGTGCCTTCCCGAAATCCTGCCCATGTACGCACCGACCATTAACAGTTACAAACGACTGCGATTGGGCGCATGGGCTCCCACCACTGTTACCTGGGGCCGCGACAATCGTACTGCGGCCATCCGGGTGATCACTGACAACGAAAACTCTGCCAGGCTCGAAATGAGGGTTCCCGGCGCCGATTGTAATCCTTATCTGGCCATGGCAGCCTCACTGGCTTCAGGCCTTTATGGAATTAAAAACAAACTTAAACTGGAAATTCCTGAAGCTAAGGGAAATGCTTATGAGCAGGACAACGCCGTCAGACTGCCCTCCAGCCTGGCTGACGCCACACGAAAGATGCAGGAATCGGCGACAGCCAGGGAATTGTTTGGGGAAAAGTTCATGGAACATTTTATCAGGACCCGCGAATGGGAATGCCGGGAATATAACCGGGCAGTAACGTCATGGGAGTTGAAAAGATATTTTGAGATTATATGATCGCCAAAATTCTGCCTATTTTTGAAAACGACAGACCAACTTCCTGAGCGGGAGTAAGGAGATAAACGACTAATGTAGCTGAATGAGTATGATGCAGACCCTGGACTATTACCAAATTATCAGGCAAGCCTGGGAAGAATTTGACGACCATCATAAAATAAAAGGGATTTACGATGTAAGCGCCCATGTTTCGACAAACCAGGTTTACAAGGTTTCATTTCACAACCGTAAACCGGTTTTTGCAAAATTATCTGATTATGGCCGGTTTGAACTTTTCAAGGAAGATCACATCATCATCAACAATCTGGCCAATAATCTGGAGGAACCCTATGAGAATTTTCTGGCCCGTTCACTGGTCAAAAGAAATGAACTTTTTATTTACAGGTATTACCAGCAAAAACATTCGGCCTGGGTCATCTTTTACAATCCCATTAAAGTGAAACTGAGGCTTCCGCGAAGGCTCGATGAAAAACAGATTAAAAAGATGGGAAGGGAACTGGCCCGTTTCCACATCGCCTGCGCGAATGTGAGCAGGCAACTACCCATCGCTTCCAAAAGCCTGGTTACGGACATTCATCAGCTCATCCGGAATATCAATGAGAACGCCCTCGTCGAAACAAAAGAGCATAAAAAAACGATCCTGGAACAATGTGATATTTTTTTAAATAATGCCGACAAGATCAACTATTTAACCGACCTTGAAAATATCCCGGTTTTTGTTGACTGGAACATTGGAAACTTCTCGGTCACACCCGAAGGGAAATTTTATTCCCGCTGGGATTATGACTGGTTCCGGGAAGCCAACCGGGTCATGGATTTTTATTTTTTCAGCCGGGTTGTTTCCGATATCGGCGATCGTACCGTATTCAGCTATCTGATCGATCCGTTAATGGAAGACCGCTTTATCATGTTTTTAAAAGAATACCACCGAATATATCCCCTTACTGAAGCCGAAGTTCGGATGATCCGGGAAATTTACCGGTTCTTCATTCTGAATTATGTCATTAAGGACGGCGCCTATTTTTTCAGGGAAGAATATGCCCGCAAATTGCAAAAAGAAGCATTTGAAGCATATCTTCCCACAATTGACACACATTATCAGGTTGATAAACTCTTAAAAGCATTAAAACTTTAATATGAGA
>JBDKTZ010000026.1:0-5388 GCA_039679975.1 Prolixibacteraceae bacterium | reverse complement strand
ACCTGGGACTGATCAACTCAAAGCCCTCGAGGGTGAAACACATCGTACTGAGGCAAAACGGGATCAAATGCAGGTACTACGCCCTGGATGAAAATCAAAGGATCACGCACACCAATGCCGAGCTGGCATTTCGTTCGATCAGGAAGCTTTTTGCCGATGATCGGATCCCCGGCGATGTCGACGTACTCGCATGCGCCACAGGCAATCCCGATCAGTTGCTGCCGTCGCACGCGTCGATGGTTCACGGACTGATGAAAAATAAACCGATGGAGTTGTTTTCCTGCTCGGGGGTCTGCCTGGCCAGCCTGCAGGCCCTGAAAGTAAGCTACATGGCTATTCACTCAGGACTCTCAAAAAAAGTGATCTGCTCCACTTCCGAGTTGGCTTCCCCTACGCTGCTGTCGAAGAATTATGAAGAAGAATACGAACACTGCGCCCGGGTGGGCGAAGATCCCTACATGGCTTTTGAGAAGGATTTTCTTCGGTTCATGTTGAGCGACGGCGCGAGTGCCGTATTGCTGTCGGACCGCAAAAATGAGTCGGGTTTATCGTTCAGAATAGATTGGATTGAAATGACTTCGTATGCAAACGAACTGCCAACCTGCATGTTTATGGGCGCCGAACTGAGAGGCGACGGCGAACTGGTGAGCTGGAAGGAATTTGAAAGCGAGCAGTTGATTAACCAGTCGGTATTCACGGTAAAACAAGACATTCGCTACATCTCTGCTTTAAAAACAGTGACTGCCTGACCCATGATTTCAACCCGGTTGTCAAGGAGTTTCACTTTAAGTCTGCCGGTCCGCTGCGAAAGCTGAAACGATTCCATCTCCTTCTTTCCCAGCTTCTCCGCCCACAACGGCGTTAAAGCGCAATGCGCGGAGCCCGTGACCGGATCTTCATTAATCCCTGCCAACGGAGCAAAACAACGTACCACAAAATCAGCTCCCTTTGTATTTTCCTGCGAAGTGATCATCAAGTGTCCGAGCCCGTTTACCTTCATTCGCTCAAAGTTGGGTCTCGCAGCCATAATTTCCTTTTCTGAAGGAGCAATGGCTATCACCCAATCGTAAATGCTGGTCCACATTTCAAGAGGAACGAAACCAATCGTCTCCCTGAAATCAGGATAAATTTCAGATCGGATCAAGGGATAGGCCGGGAAATCCATCGCGAGCCATTCGCCCGATTTTCTGATTGCGAGATCGCCTCCCCGGGCCTTGAACAGGATCGGTTTGTGGGCCGGCACAACTCCCGATTCGTATAAAAGATGAGAGCTGGCCAGGGTTGCATGGCCGCACAAGGAAACTTCGCAGGCTGGGGTAAAGTAGCGAATATCGAAATGATGTTCGCGGGGAAAGATGAATGCTGTTTCAGACAAATTCATCTCCATCGCGATCTGTTGCATCTGTTCCACAGACAGATTATCATCGGCAATCATCACACCTGCCGGGTTACCCTTAAAGAGTTCGGAAGTGAAAGCATCGATCTGGTAAATGGTCCTCATCCGTTTTTTGTTTCAAATTTACCACGCAAAATTTCATTTCCGCAGAAAATCCACGGTTTTTCGGTGAAATCAGGTTTACTCAAGACCCAGTAAGGGATCTACTTAATCCACAAAGGTTTCCTTAAGAATGGATTTGACTTCTTTGATTTCAGGTTTAGACAATCGGCCGAGATCCTTAACGATTCTTTGCTTGTCAATGGTTCTGACTTGATCGAGAACGATCCACCCATGTTTTTTATCGTGTTTAACCTCAACCCGGGTAGGATAATTCTTTGAGGCTGTTGTCATCGGCGCGATCACAACAGTCCTCAAATGCTTATTCATTTCATCTGGTGAAATCACAACGCAAGGTCGTGTTTTCTTAATCTCGCTTCCAATCGTCGGATCAAGATTTACCAGGATGATTTCATACTGTTTTATTTCCATTCTTCAAGATCGTCATCGGGAAACACATCATCAATCAGTAGCTTATCATCTCCACTTGCATTCATTTCTTTAAAAGCTTCATCCCAACCCTTTCTCGGCTTTGACAAAGGCCTGATGACAATATAACCTTTCTCCAATATCAAATCAACTGTGTCCTTTATGTTGTACTTTTCAAGTAGCGTTTTACTCAAACGGATTCCCCTTGAATTACCTATCTTTACAACCGGTAGTTCCATCTCACATCAATTTAAGATTTGTAATTACAAAGTTAGCACATCTTTTTCTCTCTCCAAATGCCATAGCCTTCGTTTTAACGACACGCGCAAAAAGTTACCGAAAATCAATTTGAGGTGAAAAGTTATGGTTATGCCAGTTTTCATCCTGACAACTCCGGATGGCGATCCAGCGGTCGTTATTGCCGAAGGTGGCATAATTCGTTAATATAAAAAACCGAAGAGCCAGATCGGAACTTTATTTCCAATCCCGGTTTCAATATCGTCGGCAGCAAGCAAATAATTGTCGAGATGTTTTACCTGTGAAGCCTTTTTATTTTTACCGCCAACTTCCAATGTTAACCCATGAAACGCAAAATCACCTTCATCGGGCGCACCGACCTGCAAGCCTGCATTGACCAATTGGTTAAGGATAAATGTCTCTCTGATATTGCCGATATCAGGATTCTTTTTCAAAGCAAAAGCAAGATTCGTATTTTCCAAAAATATTTTATCCGGTTTTTGAAGTGTCGAAACTCTCTTCCCTTCCGAACGCAGCGTATTAAGCAACCGGGCATCTCTCAACAGGTATATGTACTGGTAAACACTGTCCCTGCTTAAGTCCAGCTTACGGGCCAGCGCTGCAATATTGGGTTTAAAAGGTACCGATTCGGCTACCACTCCCAACAACTTTTTAACTTTCATTGCTGTTCCGGCATTATACGACGCAACATAAGCCAGATCTGTATCGACGATGGTATTGATCACCTGGTTCAGTTTTAGCTGGTAGGTTTCTTCTCCTTCGGCAATAATGGGCAAATACCCTGTCTCCAAATATTTTCTGAAGGCAGCCAGAGGTCTTAACTCTTCCGCTATCGTACGGCTAAGTTCCCGGTGCTGCTTTATAATATCATCAACTCCTACTGCATCAAACCTGATTCCGCTCATAAAAGATAAAAATTCCCGGAACGAAAGACCAGGAAGCACATAGCTAACCACTCTCCTGCTTAAATCGGCTTCGCCACGGTAAATATCCAGTGCCGACGATGCAGAAAAAACAACCCTCATTTCAGGCAAACCATCATAAATGTTTTTCAACTCAACCGACCAGTTCGGATATTTGTGAACCTCATCTATAAACAGCACTTTTCCTCCTTGCTTATACCAACTGCCGGCCGTGTCAAATAACGTGCGGTTATAGAACCAGGGATGATCGGCCGTAACATACAAAGCCTCCGGTGGCATTCCCAGATCAAACTTTAAATACTGGAGCATGAGCGTAGTCTTCCCTGCTCCCCTTGGGCCTTTAATTCCAATCATGCGCTGTTTCCAGTCGATATGATCATGCAAATATCGCCGAAAATTATTTTTCACCGGACGCAAAACGTTTTCCTGAAATTCAGTCAAAATATCCATTCTGTCGATTCTATTCGACAAATATAATACAAAAATGTCGAATGACATCGACACAATTCAGTTAAAAATATACACTTAACGCTACATTCTTATGTCATCTGCCTCCCCGACAGATAAGTCATTCTCTACTCCTTTCTGTTGGAACAGTGAGTTCCGGAAAAGGTACGGCCACAAATGATTTGAATAGTACGGAAATTAACCGTACATTTGCAGAAAAGAACAAGCAAAAATGAGCGCTAATAATATAGATAATGAAATGACCCGTTTTGACGCACGATTGTCAAAGCGGCAGAAATTATATTTTGAAAAGGCTGCTATCTTAGGCGGTTACAGAAATCTTACAGACTTCATTTTTGCAACAGCACAGGAAAAGGCAAGGGAAATTATTCAGGAAAAAGAGGCTGTTTTAGCTTCCCAAAAAGACAGTGAAATTTTCTTTGAGGCATTGATGAACCCGGGAAAACCAAATGATGCATTAACTGCCGCAGCAGAAAATTACAGGAAATTAATGTCCGAATAATGTATCTTACAGTTGCTCTCTCTCAATTACATCCGAAAGGGGAATTTTCGTGCGAAAACGAATCCCTAACAACCTATTTAAGAAAACAGGCGGGGCAGGATATAGAAAGAAGGCTTGCAGGATGTTTTGTTTTAACGGATCACGCTACAGGCTTGATAAAAGGTTATTATACACTTTCCAACAATAGCATTTTTTTAAAGGATGTCCCCGAACACTACAAGCGGAAATTACCGCCGTATCCTTCAATTCCTGTCACTCTTTTGGGAAGGCTTGCGGCCGACAAGCGATACTTAAAGCAGGGTGTCGGCTCTGCCTTACTGATCGATGCGCTGAAACGCAGTTATGATATTTCCGGGATAATTGGTTCGTACACCGTTGTTGTAGATCCCCTTGACGGAAATGCCGTAAGCTTTTATGCCAAATATGGGTTTACCCTGCTTCCGGACAGCCGCAAGATGTTTTTGCCAATGAAAACAATCGAAACGCTTTTCAGCTAAAAAGAGCAAACCCTACAAATCAGGAAGTTCAAAGCCGGCTTGTCATAGAGTTCGTTGCTCAACTGCACATGGGGAAAGTTATTGGCAACTTTATGCGTCACTTCTTATCATTTTACAGATCATAAAGTTACTTGTGTCTTCGTCAAAGCTCCCATAGGCATAATCGCCGTACATTTCAGCAATCTCCAACCCTGCAACCCTGATCATATCTCTTAATTCCGAATCGCTTATTGGTTTAAAATTAATCTCCAGAACTCTTTTTTCAATCATGATATTTGCCGAATCAAATATTTCATAGAAAACAAAACCTGACACGATCTTTTCTTTCTCATGGTACTGATTCATACAGGAAATAACCATCTGCCTGTCTTCGTCAATGGGGAATTTACCCAAGATCCTTAAAAGCCCGTCAGCCAGTTTTAACCGCGTTTTTGGATTTTGAAGTGTTAAAATAAAAATCCCGTTTTGATCAAGATGCGACGCGATTGACCGTAATGTCTGGATCTGCAACTCGGTCGACAGGATCTCGGTGATAGAATGAAAGGGCAAAATGATCAAGCCAAATTTCCTATCTAAATCCAGTTTTGTCACATCCATTTGAACTAAATTGACAGCATACTTCTTATTTCCTATTTTCCTCGCAAACGAATCTAACATCCCTTTTGAATAATCGACGCAGGTCATCTGCCTCCCGGAATCCAGCAGCGGAACAGACACCCGCCCCGTTCCGCACATTAATTCCAGGATCTCACCCTTGAAATTTTCTGTTTCCTTCAGGAAAAACGGTATATCGAAATCTACATTGACATAGTAATC
>JBDKTZ010000170.1:0-9802 GCA_039679975.1 Prolixibacteraceae bacterium | reverse complement strand
TTTTCAGGTCTGCTCGCCATTGCAGTTGAAAGATGAAGTTTGCCTGAAAGTCCGCATTCATATCCGGCATCTTTCAGAACTTTAGTGATCAGGGGAGCTGTTTCAGGCCATTCGGCCGCACCATTTTTAGTTGCATGAATGGAAGACGGATACATCCCTGTCGAGAAACTGGCCCGACTTGGTGTACAAACAGGTGATTGACAAAACGCACTTGTAAAACTGACACCCTGTCTGACAAGCCTGTCCAAATTTGGAGTTTTTACGTATGGATTCCCTAAAGCTCCGATTGTATTCCATCTTTGCTGATCAGTACAAATCCAAAGAATATTGGGTGCATTTTTTTTGACCTTAATAAATGGGGCATTCCACCTGTTTTTCGGTTCATGTTTAACTGAATCTGTTTGCCCGTCACAGACCAGAGCGACACAGTTTAACAGTAAAGCCGCCGAAAGAGAGCGGGCAGCAATCTGATTAACAAAATCTACCATTTTGATTGTGAAATTATATTTTCAAGTTGAAATCAAAAAAATGTCGACTTAATCGTCGCATAAGCTGTTCAGCCCATCAAAGAGTCTGCCGGGTGCAATGCTTATAAACCGCAAAGTCTCGTACGCATCTTTTTCACCCGTTTCGAAAAGGATCCCAATATTTCCATTAGCCAATCTGACGAGGCAGGAATAGGCAGAGGGGCCGTCATACAGTAGCTTGCTGTGAAGCCAGGTATGGCAATCATCACGACTAATCCTGATGGTCATATGTGTTCGCCCGACAGGTACTGCAGGATTTGAGAAAATATGGCAATGCTTCCCTTTATATTTCCCGTAATCCAGTATACTGGCCTGGCAGCGCGACTCCACCAATTGATAGTCATGATTAATCTCGCCCCAGGTTTCACCACCATCCGTGCTGATTGAAATTGCCCTGCTGAACTTATTATTATAGGACCGCATATTCATCAACAAAGTGCCGTCATTTAATTCGGTAACCTGGCTTTCATTACAGCCCGGTCTGATTGAAGTACTCCTTCTCCAGCTTTTACCGTGGTCGTCTGAAATCAACACATGACAACCATATCCGAAAGGACCGAAACCTATACTTCTGGAAGGATCATCATAACTATGATTAGCTGGAATAACCAATCTTCCTTTGTATTTTCCGCTTTTGATTTGTATACCAAATCCGGGACCGGTTGCATACCAGCCCCAAGACTGATCCCGGCAGCTTTCAGACATGTCGACAGGCTTTGACCAGGTCAAGCCATCATCATCAGAATAACAAACAAAAGGAAGCCTGGAGAACTGTGATTTCTTTTGAATAATCTCAGCTTCGAAATCTCCTCCCGAATTCCATGTCATCCACAGCCAGATGCGTCCGGTTTCTTCGTCCACTACAGGACAAGGATTTCCACAACTATTTAAACCTTCACTCCAAACAACAGTTTCCGGTTCCCACGTCTTCCCATCATCTGCAGATCGTCTTATTACCACGTCAATATCACCGTTATCGCCGCCGGAGTTCCGGCCTTCGGCAAAAGCAAGTACCGTCCCTCTTTTACTCACGATAACTGAAGGAATTCGGTATCCTTTATAACTTCCTTCACCTGATTTCCAAAGTAACTGATCGTGAGTATGAGTATTTTTTCCTGCTGCAGGCAGAGAAAGACAACCGATGATAATTAACAAAGAAAAATAGAGATTATACAAAGTAGAATTTTGTTCCATAATTTTTATTTAAAGTTCATAAACTCATTGTTTAAATTGGATAAGCTGGGATATTGTTTATTTTCTTTTTTTCATTCCACTCAAAAAAGCCTGTCTCCTTTAACTCGCTTTCATACCGCTTCATTTCTTCAGCAGAGAGATTTCTCGCCGGTGCACGCAGAGGCCCGCAGTCCAGGCCGATCATTTTCATTACCGGCTTTCCGCCAATGACACCTCCTCCATAGCGGATCAGGATCTCAATGAATTTCACCGACTGGTACTGGTATTTGCGGGCAGCATCCAGATCGTTCGCTTCAAATGCCTCGATAATTTTGGTATACAGGGGCGCAATATAATTATAGGTACTGCCCACTGCAGCTTTCGCTCCCATGCTCAATCCGCAAAGCAGCACCTCGTCAAATCCATGAAGGATATCCCATTTCCCCTCATCCATCTGGCTGCACTGCAGCAATTCCATCATATTATGGTGGGTAAATTTGATCCCGGCCAAATTCGGGATGACTTTTCCTGCCTGTTGCAGGAACTCCGGCATGGGTAAACTAACCCCCGATACGCTCGGAATGTGATAATAGTAGAACGGCAGAGCCGGCGCCGAAGCGGCCACTTCAGCACAAAAAAGCACCAGGTCTTCCACCCGTTCAGGCTTCAGAAAAACGGGGCCCATGCATCCTATGGCATAAGCTCCGATCTTTTGGGCATGAGCGGCAAGCTCTTTTGACTGGACATAAGCCGTTGTACCCACATGAACAATCACCTTAAGGCCGGGAATCTGTTCCCTGACCCACGCTTCCGCTACTGCCATTCGCTCTTCGGGCGACATGAGCATCCCTTCGCCAGTCGTTCCACAAATAAAAACTCCGCTAACCCCATCTTTTTTTAGTTTCGCTGCATATTGGGGTATAATCCTTAAATTCAATGAACCATCTGCATTCATTGGAGTAAAAGGCGCGGCAATCAGTCCTTTTAGTTTTTGCATTTTAATCAGTTTATTTATAGTAATTCGTTGTTATCTTAGAGTCGCAAGTAAGTTTTAAGTAAAAATTCTGTTCTGCCTTAATTTTTTTTCCTTGCCGTATAAATAGTCAGCCCTTCAATGGATTTATTCCATTTTGGAAAAAGGAAGCTTGCCAGCCAACCCGATATAAAGCAAGATATTACTCCGGTCGCAGTATACATCAGCAAGTGAACGGACTGATGATTGCTGACCAGTATCTGTACCACAATACTTACTGCTATCCCGGCCAGCGCTCCTGCCGCATTTGCCTTACGTGTCAGTATGCCAAGCAGAAACAAACCGCCAAGGCTGCCAATGATCAATCCGATCAGCTTGTTAAATTCATCCCAGAGTGACTGAATATTCCAGGTGGCCATAAACAAGGCAAACAATGTACCAGCCAGTCCGATGATCAGCGTAGACAAACGGGCAACTTTTAACGGTGAAACCTCCGATGTCAGCCCAAAGCGAAAGTGAACGTCGGTCGAGTATGCCGTAGCGGCCGAATTCATGCTGCTTGAAAGGCTGCTCATGGCGGCGGCAAAGATCCCTGCAATTAACAACCCGGATAGTCCGTCAGGCAATTGGGAAGCGATATACCAGGGAAACACCGAATCAAGATTTTCCAGGGCCGGATTCATCTGCTCCGGGAAAGTGCGGTAAAACGCATAAAGAGCAGTACCAATGGAAAAAAATAAAATCGTCGCAGGAATAGTCATCCAGGCATTGGTCCATACGCTTTGACGAGCTTCTTTTTCAGTTTGAGTGGTCAGGTATCGCTGAACCATGGTCTGATCAGTCCCGTAAGTCGTGATACTGGTGAAAAAGCCTCCGATCAGCATGACCCATACCGTCGGCTCCCGGAGAGTCAGTCGCAGATCCAGCAAATTGAACTTACGGTTGGCCGCAGCCATTTCATAAATTCCTGAAATCCCTCCGTCGACTGCCTGAATAATCAGTACGAGAGCAACAATAGCTCCGGCAAGAAGTACCACCACCTGGATCACGTCGGTCCATATAACAGCTTCAATGCCTCCCATCAGGGTATAAATCAAGCTGATGAAACCCATCAATGAAATACACAGAAAAACATCCATCCCGGTTACCACATTCAGCGCCAATGAGGGCAGCAACAGAATGATCCCCATTCGGCCGATCTGAAATAATATGAATGAGATGCTCCCCAGTAACCGGATGGTCAGGCTGAACCTTTTTTCAAGGTATTCATAGGCTGTGGTAATATTCAATTTCCTGAAGAATGGAATAAATAAAATAATAATGAGCGGCGCCACCAAAAAAATCGCCATATTCAATAAAAAGTAGGACCAGTCGGTTGAATACGTTTTGGCCGGTATGGCCATAAACGTAATCGCGCTTAAAGCGGTTCCAAAGAGGCTGATCCCTGCCGCCCACCAGGGTATTCTTCCGCCCCCTTTGAAATAGTCTTCCGTATTGTTTTGTTTTTTTGAAAAGATGTATCCGATCACGACCAGCACAACGAAATAAAGGAAAATCACCCCCATATTTAACCATCCAAAGTGGAATTCCTTCAGGCCGGCCTGAATAAGCAGGAGGTTTGGCGTACGAACTCCAGGTCTGATCTCACCACTGGTCAGAATGACATTTTTTTTCCAGACAACTGCTTTGGTTGTCACCGGAAGCGGCAATTCCGACTTTCCGGCAATCGTTACTCTGTTTGTGATGGTATTGTATAACAAAATTTCATTTGAAAATCACGGATGGCTGTTGTTATATTTTAAAAGCGCATCTTTGGACGTTGAAATTGCAAGCGTGTCACGCGAACGGATAGCCTTCGACAATTCTTCTTTAAGTTGTTGCTCCTGAGATAACAGATTACCCGGCGCTCCTCCAAAGAACAAGATGGAATTTGATCCATACTGCAGAGCGGTTCCTGCCATAACCGGGAAACTAACTATCGGATTGATCGGATCCCATTTTTTCAGCACGGGATCGTAAATCAGACCATCGGTAAAAACAGTAAGCTCATTTTTTTGACTGACATTCCTTCCGCTGAACAGGTAGATGCAGGTCCGGGTACCGTTCGATTGCACAGCGGAAACAGCATGAATCCGTCCGGGTCCCGGGTAAGGTGGTGCAACCTCCCAGCCAAATCCGGGAGTACCCTGCCTGGCCAGATCAAGCCGGTAAAAATAATTTCCCGTATCGGTTCCGTCAGGAGAAGAAGAACCACCAACGACATAGACTGTATTGCCTGATAAAACGGCTGAAGCGTAAGTCAACGGCTCCGGAAGATCCGGAAATGGTTCATATTGCACTTCTTTTTTCGGATCATCCCATTTCAAAAGAAATGTTTTTGCATAACAGGTTTCATGATCATTCCCGCCAATGCATAAAATGCCTCCCGGAACTGAAACGGAAGCTCCGTAGGCGATTTCAAATGGTAATTGCTGAGAACCGGTAATTAGTTGAATACCGGTGGAGTCGCTTAACTGCCAGACATAAATACGGTCATGAAAAACTTTCCTCCCGCCTTCCCATGGTTTCTTATCAGGAAAATTGGCTCCTCCGGCAACAATCAGTTTATTGTCAACAATCCCTGAAAATGCTCCTGCTACACCGGTATTCCGCTCCGGTCCAACCGATGGCAGTTTTCCAAAGCCGGTAACGCGAAAACTGATAGCAGACTCATCACCGCAATATCCGGAAAAAGCGCATAAAAATGCTAGTATAAAAAAGTAAAGGTTTAGCTTCATCATAGAATTCTTAGCGGTAAATAAACTCCACGTATGGTTGCAAGTGGATTTTTATGGCATTCCGGTACCCCTCCATATCCCGGTCCCGGATAAAACGGAACAGATCGTGATGAGTTATAATCTTTCCTTCGCGAAGCAAACGTTCATTGACCGGAGCAAAATGACTTTCATAATTGATTTTGGCAAATTCAAAAACCGGATGAATGATTTTTTGAAACTCAATGAGGAAACTGTTCCCGGAAATTTCATAAATCTTTTTATGAAATTCCGTCTCCTGCTCCACCGTCAAACTGTACCTCATTGCTTCCTGTGAACGAACAATATTTTCCAGTTCCCGGACTTTCTGATCATCCAGGTTACGAAATAAAAAATCGGTCAATCCGATTTCCAGGACAATACGCATTCCCATCATGTCCAGAATGGCACCTTCACTTAAAAGATAAGGTTCAAATACCTTTTCAAAACCCGATAATAAAGAAGGTTCCTGTATTACAATTCCCTTGCGGGTGCGCGACTGTACGATGCCCAGCATGCGCAGACGGCTCAGCGCTTCCCGTAACACATTCCGACTGATCCCAAGTTCCTTCGAAAGATCCATCTCATTGGGAAGAGAATTACCGGGGATTAACTTCTTCTCTTTGATATAATCCAGAATTGAAACTTCCACCTTATCTACCAGCGTGATCGTCCGGTTATCAATTTTAAAACTCATGAGTCAAGCTATATTAGAATAATACTATTTGTCCTACAAATATGACTATACTTTTCTAATCCTGGATCATAAAAAGAGATGTTTTATAACATTATTCGATTGGTGAAGTTAAAATCGCCCGCAGAATCACATTACCGTCAGGAAGGATTATTTCAAGGCAATTAGGTTGTCTTCTGGTACCGGTAAGGGTGAGGTTCAGGCAAAAAGAAAAATTCAGTTTTCTTCGGCAGTCATCTTTTTCAGGATGATTGTTTTTTCCCGAACATCATTTGTCAGGGCATAAACAGAAATTGTCGCTCCGGAGATGGCATCAATGTTTTTTCCCACAATGAGGGTTTCATCGCCATCATACTTCTGAAATTGTTTCAGCCAACCTTTATTTGTGACTTCCTGTCCATGGGTGGCCTCGTAGTTATAGATTTTTACAAGCCGAACTGCTCCGTTATTATCAAATAAGATGAAATAATCGAAAAACTCTGAATTCACTGATGGAAACGCTTCTGAAGGAGCGGAACAACCACCTTGCCTGCAGGTTTGTACCCTTCCTGCATAAAGAAATTTTTTATGATCTCCCTGACCTGCCCGAAAAAATTTTCCTTCGACCATCGATGATTCCGGGATGGTCATTTCTTTCCATTCCGAAAGCTCAGTTTCTTCGATCTTCCCCAGCTCTTTTCGCAGAAACTTGTCATTCAAATCCCATTTTCCGGAGGGCAAAAGCGCCACTGTTGAAAAAAAAAGAAATGCTAGGATAATCAGCTTTATCATAGTTTATCAAAACATTACACCCACTCCCATACTGAATACTTTCGAATAACTATCTGCTCCTTCAGGCTTCACCATCTGAAGATCAGTTTTCAGGACAGCTCCCTGAGCCAGCCGTAGCGTCAGTCCACTCGTGATCACACGATTTTTATAGGACTCTTTCCTGGTAATTTCACCGGACACTTCGGCATGCGTGTCATATCCTTCCAGCCGCACGAAAGGGATCAGTTCAGTTTTTGTTTTTTCGAGATGACGGAACACATTGTAGCCGGCCTCAATATAGTAACCGGTCATCCGGCTCCCCAGGTCATTGAGTGAACCCTTATCTGCAGTAAAATGATTGTATTGACTGGTATTGGATAAGTTCGTCCGGTAAAGCTGACCGCGCAATTGCAGTCCTTTCAGGTTGTAGCGTGCATCCAAACCGACCATCGATATACCGACTACTGATGAGTCTGCTTTGGCGAGCGCCGCATCATCATCTTTTTTAATACCGTCGTATAATGTACTTTGAGTATCTCCCCAATAGCCGGACAAGCCCACATTAAGCCCCCTGATCCCGAAATATTCCAGCTTGCCCGTAAAATTCGGGCTGCTGATATACGACGAAGCTCCTTTTTGGCGGCCTCCCCTCAGACCACTTTTCCCGTTCAACCGGGCTGTTCCGTCATATCCGTTGAATCCGTTAACCACGTATACCTGATATTTTAATGCAGCAGACCGGATGGTACCGGAAAACCCTGCTCCTGCCTCACGCCATGTAGTAGGCGCTAGTTTATTGTCGATCAGCGGACGTTCTACTCCATTAAATGTGGTTGGTTCATGGTATTCATTGACAATACCCATGGGAATTAAAAGTAAACCTGCACGCAGATTGACCGCCCGGTTTAACTTATGTTGAAGGAAAGCCTGCTCGACATAGACTTCCGAAACATGTTCAAATTCAAGTTCGGTGACAAAGCGGGTGCGTTCACTGAACTGATATCCAAAAAGAATCACCATGCGGTGTACATCCAGCTCCCCGTTCATTCGCGTATCTGAACTGAATGGCTGGTGATAATGCACTTCACCATAACCGCCAATGGTAAGCGGACTGCCTGACGACAAAAGCTTATCAGCCAGATTCTGATATTCGGTGTTTACAGGATCAGCGGTCTGAGCCTTCAAAAATGCGGCTATTGACATCAGGATAGCAAATGAGAAGAGACGTTTCATAGTTATTTAAATTACTTCGTCAAAAATAGATGCTCTTTGAAAAGGATCAAATCCCCAAAAATGGGGATTTTTACATAGCAGACCGCCCGGGAAATGCTTCGTCTGATTTTGAAATGAGGCGCTTTATGCCTCAATTGGAATGAAGCAGTGTCCAACTTATGGAAAATGCAGAAAGCAAATACCACAGGATAAGATGAAATTAAATGGATGTATGGTGATATGGCCGGGCATACGTTCCAACAATGATCACCGCCGGCATAGGAGGGTCGACTTGTGTCAAAAATTCGTCCATTTCCGAAAGAATGGATGAATAAATCTGTTCATCGGCATGTCCTACGCGGCTTATCACCTGTACCGGAATATCTCCGGGAACGTTGTTTTTAAGCAATTCTGAAGCTAATGCCGCTAAATTCTTCAGTCCCATATAAATGACGACAGGAGCATTGGTTTTAAGAACGGAAGTAACCAATTGTATATCATCAAAACCATCGTTGCGTTTATGTCCGGTATAAAACAATGTCATACTGTTAATTCCTCTCAGGGTAAGCGGAATATGAAAATAACTTGCTGCCGCGAGTCCGGCTGTAATACCAGGGATTACTTCCACATTGAGATTTTCTGAAAGGCAAAATTCCAGTTCTTCCGCTCCCCTGCCGAATATAAAAGGATCGCCGGCCTTCAGACGGACCACCTTTCGCCCTTCCATGGCATATTGTTTGAGTTGAATGTTTATTCGGAACTGCCGCTCCTGCTGATGCTGTCCGTCCTGGTAGCATTTTCCGGAATAAATTTTCAAAGCATCGGGCCGTGCCAATCTTAGAATTTCTTCTCCGTGCAAGGCATCATGCAGGATGATATCGGCCTGCTCAATCCTGCGCAAAGCTTTTACGGTCAGAAGATCCGGATCGCCTGGCCCGGCGCCGGTAATGGATATCAGATGAGGAGGGAATGTCATAGTCAATATAAGGGGCTACAGGGTTAAGGGCATGGAGCATGAAGCCCCGGTATCAAAAGCTTTTTAATGTCGCCAGCCAATCTATGGGACTTGGATAAATAAAAGAATAATTTAGCCGCCCGATCAGTTTCGTACTGTCTACTATTTTTCCAAAAGATGACGAATCTTCTCCAAACACAGGAGCAGGACTTTCCGAAATCTCAGAAGCTGTTTTATAAAATTCTTTTTTATCGGGATGTTCAGGGCAACAGGCATTAAAGACATCTCCCCAGACTTCCTGATTGATCAGCCCGATGATAATTTGAATGCAATCGTCGCGGTGAATCAGGTTTACCGGTTTCGAGCCATCAACAATACCTTTCTGTCGGGTGAGAAAACGGGCAGGGTTCCGATCGGCTCCAATCAGTCCGCCAAAGCGGACAACGGTCGTTTTGAAGTTTTCATTCCAGATCAGCAGATTTTCTGCCTCGATCAGAGCCCGACCCGAAGCTTTATCAGGCAATACGACATTTTCTTCCTTTGCTATACCTACAGTTTCGGGATAAACTGAAGTAGACGAAATGAACAGAACACGCTGAATCTTATATTTTTCCAGATAAGGAATGAGCTGAGCAATTCGCGCGGGAAAAACCCGCTCCACATCTTCAGTCCTGCGGGGAGGAATAGACACGATGAGCAAATCGGTTTCAAAGAATCCGGGATCAT
>JBDKTZ010000414.1:0-11981 GCA_039679975.1 Prolixibacteraceae bacterium | reverse complement strand
CGTGAATATAAGTACCAGCGCCGCCTGCCGAGCCATAGCCGGAAGGATTGGCCGAGACCATGATGGTGTATTGCTTCTTTTTGAATGATACGGAAATCGTGTGGTTGGCCGTTATGTTGGTAAACGTGTAGCTTTTTAAGGAAACGGCCTGCGCGTTGTTGACCCCGTCAACCAATACCTGTTCGATCTCGTAACCGGTATCGGCGGTGAAACTGAAAGCCTTATTGTCGCCGTGAGCCACCGTTTGTTCCCCGTCTGGGGCGATGCTCCCGCTACTGCCTGCCGAGGCCGTGATGGTATATTGCTTCTTTTTGAACGACACGGAAATGGTGTGGTTGGCCGTTACGTTGGTAAACGTGAAGCTTTTCGAGGAAACGGCCTGCACGTTGTTAACGCCATCAACTAAAACCTGCTCGATCTCGTAACCGGTATCAGCCGTGAAACTGAAAGCCTTGCTGTCGTCGCGGGCTACCTTTTGTTCCCCATCCGGTGAAATGCTCCCGCCGGTTCCCGCCATGGCTGTGATGGTGTATTGATCACATTCCGTATAAATATTGGTAAATGAGCTCCAATGCTGCGCAGTTAAATAAGCTTCTTTAGACCCGCACGGAACTTTTACCGGAATGTCTTTATTTACCCCGTAAAATGTTTCAACAGCGATTGCCGGCGGCGTTTCAGAATTACTTATAATTTGCATCAAGCTGACACAGCCATAGAAAGCAAAATTACCAATAGAAGTAACCGAACCGGGAATGGTGACCGAAGTTAAATTATCACATATGTTAAAAGCGCTCTGGCCGATAGAAGTAACCGAATTCGGAATAGTAACCGAAGTTAAGTTTCTGCAATGGGTAAAAGCTCCTAGGCCAATTGTCGTAACCGAATTCCCCAAGTTTACTGTGGTTAATCCGTTGCAGTGTTCGAAAGCAGCCTCCCCGATAGAAGTCACTGAATTGGGAATACTTACCGAGGTTATGCCGCTACATTTCGAAAAAGCATGTCCCGCAATTGTCGTAACCCCATCGTTTATGGCAACACTTTTAATAGCATATGAGGACCATGGGGGCCCGGGATAGAATCCGTCCACCATCGCGCCGGTGCCGCTGATGGTCAGGATACCGTCGCTTGCCAGAACAGCCTGTACATCTTCCGGATTCGGAGAACCGATTAACCACCCTTCTATGGCTGTCTGGTCTATGAATGCTGCGTAAATCGTATGATCGGACGTCACGTTCTCAAAGGTATAGCTCTTTGATGAAACAGCCGAGGTATTGTTAATCCCGTCAACAAAAACCCAGGCTATCTTATACCCGGCATTGGCGCTAATGGTAAGAATCTTGCTGTCGCCGCGGGCTACCGTTTGTTCCCCGCTCGGGAAGATGCTCCCGCCTGCTCCCGCCACAGCCGTGATAGTGCATTCACCCGCGAAATAAGCAGCCACTACGTGTTTGGTATTCCTGAAAACCTTCGCATTGTTGGCTACATCAGTGCCTGTCGGTTCCCCCTTGCAAGTAATATCCGGATTTGAATAATATGGAATTCTCTCGCCTTTATAGGACATGACAGAACCGTAGGTATTCCCATCGTTTCCGGTCCAATACCAACCAAAGGCATACGGGAAAAGCGACGATGTCCCTGCATCTTCTTTGTTGTGGCTCATTCCCATATTATGTCCCAACTCATGCACAGCAACATATGTCCAACTTGTTTGTTGCACCCGGACAACATGAAAGCCATATTTAGGGCTTCCGTTTACATTGTTTAACACCCAGGCTATCCCGCCATAGTCATCGGCCCTGGTCATCAGCACAACCAGGTCGGCTCCATACTGTGTTCTTAACAGATGAACATCATCCATGTATCCGTCGTCAGTTCCTGTTAAATTGCGCAGATCTGCTTCCATGTCGGCGGAATGCTCGGTATAGTTAACCTTTCCCGAATAAACAAGATTAATCTTGTCTTCATTGCCTTGATTGTCAAATACAGAACTTGTATGCGCCATTGTCCCTTCAATGGTATTGCTTATTCCGCCTTCATTTGATGCCGCCCATTCTGCTGCTGCAGGCGTGTAAACAACCATTAAATCAATTTGCGCAGGGTCGGTCGGAGCTAAATCTGCCGACATGCCGGACGCCCGAAGCCTTACGTTTTCGCGATCTGTCTGCTCATCATTTTGAACGGGGACCACTGTTTCTTCCGGTATTTGTACCTCGTCGTTTTCACGCCTCAGTTCGTTAGCTGGATCTGCATCAAGCAGGTAGCTTACATCGGAATAAATGCTGGCGCTGCTTATAAATGTCCGTTTAAGTTCGGGCACTTTCAGCATAAACAATGATTTTCCTTCCCTGGATGTCGTAATCATACCAGAAGCCATCGGATAATCGGGCAACTTCAACGTCAATGTGTAATTACCGTTCGCGTTGGTAACAACTGTCCTTACCGTTGCCGTGTACTGAGCGTTTTCGAAGAGTTGTAATTTGATAATATCGTTTACTTTTACATTTCCTTCTGCGCGTTGTAATGCGGGGTTGATAGCAAAAAAACGGGCGGTTTTTGCTTTTTCAAGGAATTCCCGGGGAACCGGAACGTTTTTGCCGGATTTTGTTACTGCATTGCCGTCAGCGTTGAGATTGTAAACGCCCGGCATGGATATTTCATCCCGTTTTTGATCAGATCTGTCATAATCATCATCTTTACAGCCACTGTATAGTAGTATTGCAGATAATAGGATCAAACTTAGAAGCAAACGTTTATTTTTCATAGCAGTAAATTCTTTCAACTTTTACAAATAACCCGAAGCGTATCGGCAAGGGAATAACCGTCTGCGTTACAGTCGCCGGTGCAATAGAAATCTCCCTGTGCGAACTTGCCGTTCAGGTTCCTTTGATGAAGGATAGCTCCATTTTGTTCGGTAATAGCAGAAGCGGAGCCTCCTAAATCCTTAAAAAATCTGAAATGTTCAGAGTTATCATCATGGTCGATATCCTGATAAACCTCAATTTCTTTTGGGTTTTTAGGAGGCGAAGATATAAGCGAAAGTTTAAGTTTCCCGCCCAGTGGGAAACACGCAATAAAGAGAACAAGAAGCAACCCGGCTAGTGCGAAGCTGATGAGAAAAATAACCGCCGAATTTTTACCGGTCATCGTTTTTAATTCAGGTTTAGTGCAGGTAAATATATGAAAATATGTTCAAATATTCGTCTTTTAAAGTGAATTATTTGAAAAATTAAAATCCGTTTTTGATCCGGTATCAGGATCGATCGATCAGGAAGATTTGTAAGGAGAAAGCGTGTCCCGGAACACTACCGCCTTTCAGAGGTCATTGTTTTTCGTGTTGTATAACTTAAACATATCCTTGATGCTCAGGGAACCGTCCATTTCTTTGAATTCCCTTTTTTCTTCAACGATCTGCCAAAGTTCATCTTCAAGCTCCTCTTTATTTCTTTTGAGGAAATTATTCCGCTCGTCTAAGGGTAAGTGAGAATTCAGGGAAAGGAACTCAATGAAATTCCGGTTTTGTTCAAGTTGCTTAATCATGCCGGTAGTATTTAACAGTCGTTCTGCAATGGAAAGCACCTGCATTTTTTTATCCGCCGCCAAGGGGTCCTTTTTTTCAAGCTCGATTTCGTAAATGTCAGTTTCATCCAGTTTGAACCCCGAGTTCGTTTGTTTGTATCCTTTTTCAAACAGACCAGTGAAGGCCAGTACATTCACCGTCGATTCCATCCGGATTTTTTCGGCAAAGCCAAAAGGTGATAAAATGGATACATGTTCGGCAAGATTGCATTCTCCCGAACGAAAGGTAAATACAAGCGAGTTTTTGAGCGTCAGTTGTTTTGAACAATAGACCCCGCCAAGTACGATCGAATCTTCAATTACTGCTGAAGAAGCATAGACGTTTCCATAAACGATACACCTTTTCAAATTGATCTTTCCTGAATAAATATCGGACAAAAAACGTGTTTTATTGTCTTCGGACACGATCAGAATTGTTCCCGGACAAACCACAGCCGATTGAAAGGTGACGATCTGGTTGTTACTTTTTCCCGGCACATTGATCCGGATGTGCGTTTTACAATAAACTGTACCATCGACCGTAATTCCAGTTCCTTCGACAGAAAGCTCATTCCCGTAAATTCCGCCTATGACGTGCGCTCCGGAACGTAAATAAATGCTGCGCAGCATTTCTGCCCGGTTGCCGGGCATGATATCGCCATAGTGATTTTCTTTTACAAGATATCGGGTGCTGTCCTGGATACTGTCTGACTCCATCGTTATTAATTATAATGTTGAAGCAAATCTGACAAAAATCTCTCCTTCTCAGGGATCATCAGTTTCTCATTGAGAAAGCCATCGATATCTTTTACAAATTGATGGACTGATTTTTTTGAATTATTCAGATTTTCAGCCAGAAATTGAATTTCTGTTCGTAGTTCATCCAACTCCATATTTTTTCTGCCTGACTCTAATTCGCACTCGAACCAGCATTCAAACTTTGTTTCGCCTGTTTCTCGGTTTTCAAGCTGAACAAAGCACCAGGGCAATTCGTAAGCGCCTTCGTCCAAATGAAGACATTCAAACTCCTCAAGTTCATGATAGAGCAGTTGTCTTTTCTCTATAAAAGCGGCAACCTCTCTTTGTGCATCGTTCATTCCCTGTTCCAGGCAAACGCTTCGGTCTGACACCGAAGCCTTCGCATGTTCGGCCAGGAAGTCAATACAGGGAAGGGAGTCGGACGAGAACCTGTTCCGGATTTGCGACGGATAAATTTTTTCAACGATATCGTAGGCATGCGAGTCTAACTTTCGCAGAAAAGCTTCATGTTCCTGATTTAACTGATCGGTCAGGATCGTATATCGTTCCTCGATCCTTTCAACGGTTTTTGTGAGATTTTCTTCCTTATGCTTAATGTGCCGGTCGGTCGATTCTATTTTTTTATTCAGTACTTTAATCGTTGCCTGCCGCGTAATGACGTCGGCTTCCACCTGCCCGGTAAAAAGATTGGTGAATTGCTTGACGATCGTTTGCTTAAGCTCCCTGATCAGATCGGGAATGAATTTGACAACAGACAGCGGTTCCATGATCTTTTTCAGATCGTTGTGTAACCAGTTGCCTGCTTTGGCGTTGGTCAGGTCATTAGAATCAGGTTCGTTTAATAGATCTTTCATTCTTAATAATTTTCAATTCCGGTTTCTGTAATTTACGAATCATTTTCAATCAGTCTGGTCGACCTGGGAATCTGCCTTCATCATTTTACAGCCTCGCGTTTCAGTGTGTGTACAGGTCGCAACAGATAAGAATTATCGTATGAATCTGCTTCCGCGTCTTCATTGCGGGCGGCATGTATCGCGTTACCGCTTTTAAGCTTATCTTCAATTTTTTTCAGGATTTGAAGTTGTACCGAATCCCTGATCTCGTCGTCAAGCCGTCTGGCCTTGCTCAGCTCTGTCAATTCACCGGAGAGCAATTCCAATTCACGGCCTCTGATCCGGTCAACATCTGCAAGTATCTTTTGCTGTAATTCCTGTACCTGTACCTGTATAGCTTCGTTTGATTGTTTAATGTCTGTGATAATATCGGACTGCAGATTTTTGTAACGCATCAGGGAGTCATTTATAAACCTGATCGCTTCAGATTCTCCGTCGATCTCCGCTTTCATTTTTTCCATGGATTCCCTTAACTCAAGAATACCCGACACATTATCGTAGTACATTTTTTCAAGCTCTTTCCTTTTTTCATTTTTATAATGGATCTCTTTTTTCCGCACATCGAAGTATTCCTTTTCCCTTTCGGTTTTATTTTCCTGCATGAGATTATTGTAAAGGGGAAGAAGGATTTCGTCCAGCGCTTTGTGGACAGGTATCGGAGCCTGCTGTATTTTTTCGCACAAAGGACACTGCCACGCATTACGGTCGAGCAAATAATGACAGCGTGTATCTTTTGAAAAATGCTTTGCAGGAAGATCCAGATCGTTATGGACGCTGTAATCTCTTCTCATCAATTCATCCGAGATTTCCTGATTACAATCGGGACAGTAAAAATTGAAGCTGCTGTAATGTGTTTGGTTGCTGAACCTGATAAATTCCGGAATAATCTGCCCGTTGACCGATTCTGTCCTTACATCCTTGAGAATTTGGTTCCATTCAGACCAGCTGTCGAGCCAACGCCCGCATGCATGATCAAGTTCTTCACCTTCTTGTAATACAGCCAGTAAATCATCTTCATAAGGAGAGAATATTCCGGATGTCTTTTTGAGGATGTTTTTCACGATATTTTCTTTTATCAGAGAAACGTGAACCTCCCTGTTTTTATACAAGGCAAACGCATATTCCGTTTCGATAAAGTGGTTCATGATCTCTTTTTCCAACCCACGTAAAGGGACAGGAATGTTTTGATTCTCTGATATTGAAGTGTCAAAACATTCTTTGTCGCCGCTTAGGACAAATGGTGTCGTGGCCAATTGTTCTTCCAGATGATTGAAATCCGCGATAAACTTTTTCGCGTTACCGATCTCTGCGTAATGGTAGTGCTGAAGCGGTTCTGAGAAATCAATTCCGCATAAAAACCTGGTCCCGTTTGCAGTACCCACTCCAAACTTCAACGCGCCCGTACCGATTCGTCGAATGGTCCATTTGCCGGGAATGACTTCTTCCCTGAATTGGGGAATTTCTTTTTTGACTTTTTCAACACGTATACCCGGAACTTTTTTCTCCTGCACAATTTCCTTTATTTTCCGGAAATTCTTTTTTCCGTAAAGGAAAAAGAGCACTCCTGCTCCCAAAACAAGTCCTCCTGACAAAAGCGATACGGAACTCATCAGAAATAAGGCAAGCAATGCTGATCCTGCGAAAACGATATTGACCCACGATTGCACTCCGTCATCTGTTTGTTCCCTGTAAGTTTCTGTGATCAAATCGGGTACGGATTGCTTTTCCCAAACGACGAGCGGCGCCAGCGGAGTCTTTTTTATTTCCGGCGATCCATATACTTCGACTATTTTTTGCTTGAACCAATTAATAATGGTCGGTGATAAATTTTTCATTCCTCTGGTTCTGGTTTATCAGAATAAATTTGCGATACTTCAGGCTCATGTAAATGTACGCATTGTAAGCCATTTCCCCATTTCTGTCTGCTAACCGAAAGCGTTTGTTTGATAGCTGTAACGAGGGATGTGATAATTGACAGAGAATTCATTTTCATTTCTTACCTTTAGAATCCAAACGATCCGGTTTTGTTTTTAAACTGTTTTTATGAAGGCACTTGTTCTGGAAGCATACAATCATTTTGAATATAAGGAAGTTGAAAAGCCTGTCATCACCGATGAAGAAGTACTGATACAGGTAAAAGCCGCCGGTATTTGCGGAAGTGATGTGCATGGTATGGACGGGAAAACGGGAAGAAGGATCCCTCCTGTTATTATGGGGCATGAAGCATCGGGTGTGATCTGTGAAACAGGGAAAAATGTAAAAGACTGGAAGACAGGGGACCGGGTTACTTTTGACTCGACCATTTACCGGTTGGATGACTGGTATACCCGTCAGGGGTTTTATAACCTGAGCGATCACCGCATAGTTCTGGGTGTCTCGTGCGGGGAATATCGCAGGCATGGAGCTTTTGCTGAATTTGTGGCAGTGCCGCAACACATTTTGTATCACATTCCCGGGCAGGTCAGTTATTCTCAGGCAACCATGGTCGAGCCTTTTGCAGTTGCATTACACGCATGCTCACTGGCCGGACCGGCCGTCAATGATGCTGCTTTGGTGGTTGGAGCAGGCATGATCGGCCTGTGTCTTATCCAGTTGCTAAAGGTGAGCGGATGCGGAAAAATAATTGCCGTGGATTTGGACGATGATAAACTTGAACTGGCTTTTCGCTTAGGAGCGACTCATTCGTTTAACAGCAGAATGTCCCACGTTAAAGATGAGATAGCAATACTAACTAACGGGCGGGGAGCTGATATCGCATTTGAAGCGGTAGGAATCGGCCCGACAGTTCAACTGGCCGTTGCCGGTGTGCGAAAAGGAGGAAAAGTGATCTTGCTGGGGAACCTTTCTCCTGAAATTGAGTTTCCTTTACAACAGGTCGTTACGCGGCAAATAAACGTTCAGGGCAGTTGCGCGATCTGCGGAGAGTATCCGGCTGTCCTGGATTTGATTGCGACAGGAAGGTTGAATACAGACGTACTGATCAGCGCCGAAGCGCCATTGTCTGACGGAGCTTCCTGGTTCAGGCGGCTGTATCAAAAAGAAAAAGGATTGATCAAAGTGGTGCTCAAGCCATAGTGAGTAGGGAGTAGTGAGTCGTGAGTGATAACCCAAAGTAATTTATCAATTTTGAAAAAGATACCTACAGCGATTATTGGGCCAGGCAAGGTAGCTCATTTGCATGCCAAGGGCCTTTTGAACTGCGAAAATGCTGAGTTTGTAGCTATATGCGGGCGCACACCTTCCAAAACAGATGCTTTTGCAGCTCAATACGGCGTCAGGTCATATCGTGATCTGGAAGAAATGATCAAAGCCGAGAAAGTGGAGGCGTTAATCGTATGCACGCCTCACCCCTGTCATCGCGATGCAGTGGTCCGCGCGGCCCGGTTCGGTGTGCATTGCCTTATTGAAAAACCAATGGCCGGCACGTTGCAGGATTGCGATGATATGCTTGAAGCCGCGCGGCAATACCAGGTAAAACTGGGGGTGGTAAGCCAACGGCGATTTTATGAACCGGTAACGCGAATGAAGGAAGCGATTGAGCAAGGAAAAATTGGTGAAACTGCCCTGGGGCATATCATTATCCTGGGTTGGCGCGATGAATCCTATTATAAGAGTGATCCCTGGAGAGGCAAATGGGATACCGAGGGAGGAGGCATCCTGGTGAACCAGGCACCGCATCAACTTGATCTTTTTCAATGGATGATGGGACCAATTGACGAGGTATATGGGATTACCCGGAATCTGAACCATCCGTATATTGAGGTCGAAGATACAGCTGTAGCCGTTGTCCGGTTTAAAAATGGCGGTGTGGGTAACATTCTGCTGAGCAATTCTCAAAAACCCGGCATTTACGGGAAGATCCATATCCATGGGACCAACGGGGCATCGGTTGGTGCTCAGACTGAAGGAGGCGCTATGTTTATAGCCGGTCAGACTTCTGTGCTGGAGCCTCCGGTGAATGATATCTGGACTGTTCCGGGTGAAGAGTATTTGCCGGATATCTGGAAACAACGGGACCAGGAACTCTTCAGCCGGATTGACGCGGCTGAACATTATATCGGGCTGCAGATCCGAGATTTTATGCAAGCTTTGGCAGAAGAACGGGATCCATTGGTTACCGGTGAGGAAGGACGAAAAACCGTCGAACTGTTTACTGCTGTTTACCGTTCCAACCGGGACCATGTTCCGGTAACTTTTCCTTTGTTCGCTGAAAACAGGGATGATATGGATGGAAGAATAAAAATTTAGCTATGAGCTGTGAGCTATGAGTAAAAAAGGGTAATATGGTGGCAAGGTAAACAGGAGACAGGAACCCGGAGAAAACGTAAAACTGTGAATTTCTAAAAGCTAAAAGCTAAATATATGAACGAATTTCTTCTTTTGGGCGGCATTGCTGTTGCGATCGCGCTTTTGATGTTCCTTGTTCTAAAGTTGAAAATCCATGCTTTCATCTCCTTATTAATCGTGAGTATTTTTGTGGGGCTCATCGCGGGAATGGATTTTGCTCCGATCATGGAAAGCATAAAAAACGGCATGGGTAATACGTTAGGTTTCGTGGCCACCGTGGTTGGACTTGGCGCTATCTTTGGGCAGATGCTTGAATCGTCGGGAGGAGCTGAATCCATAGCCAGATACATGATCAGGACTTTTGGCGAAAAACGGGCCTCATGGGCGATGATGTTTACAGGCCTGATTGTAGCGATTCCCGTGTTCCTTGATGTAGGGCTTATTATCCTGATCCCTATCGTCTATGAAATGACCCGGCAGGCAAAAAAATCCATTCTGTTTTACGGGATACCCTTGCTCGCAGGACTGGCAGTAGGCCATTCATTTATTCCCCCGACCCCCGGGCCGGTGGCTGTCGCTGAGATACTGGATGTTCAGTTGGGCTGGGTGATCCTGGCCGGCATTATTATTGGAACACCTACCGCGATTATTGCCGGTCCGTTGTTTGGAAGATATATCAGCCGCAAGATCAACGTCGCTCCACCCGATTATTTTGCGGCAGGAGATCAGCAGGCTGATCAACAACCTCTGCCTTCATTCCGGATCATTCTGCTGATGATTCTTCTTCCGTTGGTTCTGATCATCACGGGTACTGTGGGAGATGCGCTTTTTAAGGGAGGTGTGATTGAAGACGGGATCCTTTATCAGACGATTGGTTTGCTTGGACATCCCTTCACCGCGTTGATCATTTCCACGTTGCTGGCGATCTATATTCTGGGGATCAGAAGGGGAATGGGAAAAGATAAGATCATGCATTTGTCCAATAAGGCGCTGGCTCCGGCAGGGCTGATCATTCTGGTCACCGGCGCGGGCGGGGTTTTAAAACAGATACTTATCGATAGTGGTATCGGCGGAATGCTGGCCGAAAGCCTGGCAGGTTCGGCGATGCCACCCATTGTCCTGGCTTATCTGATTGCTGCCGTGGTCCGGATCATTCAGGGCTCGGCAACAGTCTCGATGATCACTGCCGCAGGTATTATGGCTCCATTACTTAGTGTTTTTGATCTGGGCCAGGTCGATAAAGCCCTGATTGTCGTTTCCATTTCCGCGGGTGCCACCATTCTTTCACATGTCAACGACAGCGGCTTCTGGCTGGTCGGAAAATACCTCGGCTTGAATGAAAAGGAAACGTTGCGATCATGGACAATTATGGAAACTATCATTTCAGTTACGGGTTTTCTTCTTGTCTTGCTGGCAAGCTTGCTTGTTTGACACATGTTGCTGTTGCCGTGTTTTTTATGACTGAAAACAATGACCGGCATTTCAAATCCGGTATCTTAAAAATGGATTGTTCTCCTCCCGTGTAACAATTTGAGGAGTTTGATGTTATCTTTGGACAATTAATTCAGAACAAAATGAAGAAGCTGTTGTGTTATTTTGTGGGGGGAGTTTTGTTCCTGTTCAGCTGGTATGCATGCAATAAAAACGATCTTGGGGCGCCTGAAGAAGAGGATCCGGATAATAAGACGGTTCAGTGGATTAAGAAAGAAATGGATAAAGTGTATTACTGGAGTGCCCAAATGCCTGTGATTGACAGCAAAAAAGAGACTGATCCGAAAGCCTATTTCAATAAACTCCTTTATAAGGATGACGTTTTTTCATGGATCACTGATGATTATGCTTCCCTCCAATCGGAATATGACGGGGATCCAATAGCCATGGGTTACGATCCTGCTTTTTACATTTTCGGGGATGATCCGGACCGTGTTTTTATCGTTGTGAACTATGTTTATCCGGAATCGGGTGCTTATGCCGCAGGTTTGCGCCGTGGAAATATCATTTTAAAGATCAATAATAACAATATCACGACTGCTAATTATAATGAGTTATACTCCGGATCGGCTTATTCGGTTCAACTGGGAAAAATTACAGTGAATGGCAGCAGCTGGGTTATTGGCGAATCGGGAAAGACATTAAGCCTGACTTCAGCGATCAGCAGTAAAGAACCTGCCATCCATCATGAAGTGATCGACACATTGGGGTATAAAATCGGCTAGTTAGCTTATTCAGAATTTCTTACAGGAAAGAATAGTCTGTTCTTTGACAGTATGGATGAGATCTTTGCAGGGTTTAAAACGGCAGGTATCTCAGACCTGATCGTGGATCTGCGTTATAACCCCGGAGGCGATATCGATGCGGCGGTTCACCTGGCCTCTGAAATTGCCCCTTCCGGCGTGGTAGCAGCGAAAAAGACGTTAGTGAAGCTGGAATTTAATCAAACGTATCAGAAAACACTTTCTCAGAGCGATTTATCCTATACGTTCGAAG
>JBDKTZ010000462.1:0-2003 GCA_039679975.1 Prolixibacteraceae bacterium | reverse complement strand
GAAAACAAATTATATTATCGTTGATAATGAAGAAAGCAGCAGGCAGTTAGTCAATCACTTAATTCAGAGGGGAAGCCGCAAAATTGCATTGGTTTCGGCTGATGTTCACCTTCTGGTGATGAAAATGAGACACGACGGATACTATGGCGCATTAAGAGAAGCAGGTATTCCGATCGATCCCGGACTGTTAAAAGTGGTTTCCAGAAAAAACTATGCGGAAGATATTATTTATAAACTGAATGAGCTGTTTGCTGAAAACCCGGATGTGGACAGCTTCTACTTCACGACGCATTATCTGGCACTGGAAACCTTGCGGTATTTTATTAATCACAACATCGATTACCGGCACAAATTTGAGCTTGCGTGTTTTCACGATACTTACGCATTGGATGTTCTTGCGCCTAATATGGCTGTTTCGAAAATGCCCATTGAGGAGATGAGCAAACAAGCCATTGCGATTCTGCTGGAAAATATCAGGAAAACGGCAAAAGGTGTAAAGGGGATAGTGGTCAGGAATAAGTTCGAACCGAACGATCCCGTACCCGGCTGACTCGTATGTGGACAGATTTTTTTTCAGATATAGATTAACCGGTTAAACAAATTAATAAAGCCATACAATCCAATCAATTACATTTAATCAACCGACTATGAACGCAAAAGAGCGGATGTGGAAATACGGTCATACTGGTGGCGCCCGGAGAAATAACGGTTGTTTTTTCTCGGGAAGCTGTCCTCCGGAAATTTGCTGTATCGAAAATTGACCTCAGATTATGGTAAAAAATAAATTATACACACGTGAAAACACTTGAAAGTGAATTAAAACAATACCGAGAGTACTTCAGCCGGGAACTGTATGCTGATATTCTCAGCTACTGGATGAAATATGCGGTAGAAAAGGAAGGTCATGGTTTCTACGGGGCAGTTGATCTGGATGGAAATCCCGTATTAACAGCAAATAAGACCAGCGTTTTAAACGCCCGCATCCTTTGGACTTTCTCCGCCGCTGCGCTGCTGCGTGAAAATCCTGAATACGCAGCAATCGCAGACAAGGCGTATCAGGTAATTATAAATGATTTTGAAGATAAAACCTTTGGCGGATATTACATGGAACTGAGCTCCTCCAATGAGGTGGTAAATGATCTGAAACACACCTATGCCCAGGCTTTTGTAATTTATGCATTATGCAAGTACTATGAATTCCGTCCCCTTGAACCGGTCATGCGGAAGATCAGGAGTTTGTTTATACTGCTCGAAGAAAAAACAAAAGATCCGGAGAACATTGGCTACCATGAATCATTCACCCGCGATTGGAAGATTTATGGGGAGAACCGGATGGCCGACAACAACGAACCCAAGTCGATGAATACGCATCTTCATGTACTGGAAGCCTGGGCTGCACTCTATAAAGTATGGAAAGATCCCTGGGTCAGGTTAAGGCTTGAGGAGATGCTGAATCTGTTTTTGGATAAAATTATCCGTCGGGAAGGCCATTTCGGGATTTTCTTTGATGAAAGCTTTAACGAGGTAAAGGCATCTCTGGGGATATGTTCGTTTGGCCATGACATTGAAGGATCCTGGCTTTTATGGGAAGCTGCAGAGATATTGGATGATCCGGGGATTCTCGATAGACTGCGTCCGGTCGTTGAAAAAATGGTGAATAACATTGAGCGTGTTGCTGTGGATAAGGACGGTGGTTTGTTCCTGGAATCCACCCGGTTCGGGAGCCACGTTAAAACCAACAAGCACTGGTGGCAGCAGGCCGAAACCCTGGTGGGATTCATGAATGCTTTTGAGCTGACCGGCAATGTCAGATATTGGGAAACCGTTAAATTATCCTGGAATTTTATTGACCGCTGTCTGGTTGATCATGAAAGGGGCGAGTGGTACACCAAATTAAACCGTTTGGGAGTTCCGTTCCTGACTGAACCGGCTGATGATCCATCTCCCTATTACCGGAATGACTGGAAAATTGATCCATGGAAATGTCCCTATCACAATGGCCG
>JBDKTZ010000255.1:0-6587 GCA_039679975.1 Prolixibacteraceae bacterium | reverse complement strand
GATATATCAATGAAGTTCTTTACATTGCCCTTGCCGACTGCCTCCAGAAGATTCTCCGTCCCTTTTACATCGACCGTGTCCGATTCCCGCGGATTGCTTGCGCAATGAATCACGACATCGTAATCGCAGCTCAAAGCGTTATTCAGGCTCGCACGGTCGGTGAGGTCGGCATTAATGACCTTCATCACTGAACTTGAAGCGAGCGCTTTTCCTCTGGTTAAAACGGAAACAGACAACTGTTGTGTATCAAATTCGTTCAGCAGCATTCTGCCAAGCTGTCCGGTTCCTCCTGTCAATAATACGTTTATCATCTCCCTCATTTGCCTGCTTTTGATAATGACAGCCCTTATTAAACTGTTGCAAAATTGACAACAGTTGATCTCCTATTCAGTTTATAAAAGTGCGTCTTTAGCTTTTAATGCGTTTATTAATTCTGGTAGTCCAAATCTGATAGTCAATATTATAAAATGTAAAGCAATGGAATATAAAAACCCCAGTCTTATCCTTATATATAAGTAGGAGTCGGGCCTCCAGAGGGTTGTATTAATGAAATGTACGATTAAAGCACCAAAAATGACAGATATAGACATGATAAAAAAGTCTACTCTATATTTTGTAAGAAATAGCCTGAAGGCCGTTTCTTCGAGTAGCGGAACTAATATGACGGATGAAAGAATAAAGTAAGGTTTATAATCATTATTTCGTTTCGTAATTGTTTCAACTGCAATATTAACGTTTGAAGATATTTCACCAATTACATTCAATCCTTTTAGAACTTGAAAAGGCAGATTGGCTACAATTAATCCGATGTAAGTAAGAATAAGAACCTTAAGCAAAATACCAATTTTCGCTTTTATTGATAAATCTTGGAACCTGTCAAAAGTTGGTTTTTTAAGAAATTGAAGTAGGTCCCGTCTAGGTGGTATTTTTTTCATTTGTTCAGTCTCGCATTAAAGCCAACGTTCCAGCATTTTTCCATTGTTCAGATAAACAGCTGTTAAATTTAGAAATAAAATTGAAATGGGTTGTGGTTGGAAAAAATCGAATTTAAGCCCGACACCCAGGTGGCTACGGGGCGTTGACCCGTTCGGGCCGCTTCCCGGCCAATCTCTGATTTGCGTCTGGGCTGCACTGCGGTACTGGCATGCGTTGCAGGGTTCAACCTTCGGGTTGGGCCCTGCTTTTATAAAGTCATTTTGTCGTTTTCTTTCTTTCGTGCCGGTTCCTTCAGAAAAGATCAATCCGGATTCATCGCACCGCCAATTTGCTGAACCTCGTAGGCCTTCATGCTGATCTGCTTACTGATATTTTTCCCGATATTGGTGACGGTCATCACGGTACGGTCATTGTTGCGCGTATTCGTGATGACATATTCCATCGTAAAACCTGCAGGCATATTCTTTGGAAGAGCACTTTTCTTTGTCGGGGCTTCACCCATACCAAACAGTTTGAGGTCGACTTCCGGGGTAATCCAAAAGAAAGACTCGGTCTTTTCTTTTGCGTCATCGTAGCGGTATTCATCGCATTTATAACCAAGAATTGTCTTACTCCGGCCCGTTTTGGTGAAGCTTCCCTCAACGTTCGCTTCATCCTGGTTTTCCGGTTTGGCAAGATCACTGAAATTTTGCCGGAAGACCATCGCCGATTTTTTCCCGTCCTGATCTGCCAACATGATCATGGCGTTGTTCTTCACGTCGATGATAAAACTTCCCTGCACCTGATCTTTCCCGGTTCCGGGGCCCGGCTCGAAAGCGAGGTTTTTTACATTCTGATCGAAATAGTAGATAAATGTTCGCTCCGATTCTTTCTTGTCGCCGCGATAGTTTTCAGCAAGCATGTGAACAGACAGATCGAACACATACGTGTCTTCAATCTTTACCGGTTCGGACGAGATCCCCATTTTGCCAAACAGGTTGCCCATGGGGTTGGCCTGTTGCGAAGGTTCACCGGCAGGTGCATTTTCCGTGCTTGTGACGGAGTCTTTCACTTCTTTTTCGGGCGAAGAAGTATTTGCTTTTTCGAGGAGTTTCTTTCCTACTTTGTTCAGGAAACCTTGCCCTGACACTTCAGGCACAAACAGGATGCACAGAATCATTAAAAATAGCAGTTTCGTCGTTCTCATCGTAATTCAGTTTCAGTTAAATTGATTACCTGAAAGTTACGACATCAGACCAATAGAAGTCAAGGGTTCTCAGTCACAAAATGAGTTGTCCTCAACGCACAGCTCCATGCCATGCGTACTCTTCCGATTATAGCCTGACAAACGACAAAAAAGAGACATAATAGCTCGTGTTTGTTTAAAAGATATCAAATTCTGCTTTTCGCTCTTCAGCCATGTCATAGAAGAATTCGGTGAAACCGGGCTTGGCCCCTAACAGTAAGAAAACCGTTGTTCCCTTTTCACGGGCAAACTCATCCGATACTACTTCGACAGCCTTTATTTCGCGAAACATGTCGATGACCTCCTTATCAGGCCGTTTGCCCACCAATAAAACGTTATCGATCCGCTCAAGCTGCGGCAGCCAATAAATGTAATCGGTGTTAAAAGAATAAGCTTCGGGCATTTTCTTCCTGTTGTAATAGTTCAAGGCACCGGTCTGCCCGTAATTGTCACAAAAGATCAAGGTGTTTTTCTGTTCGTCGGCGGGAATCATCTGCCACGTTTTCAATGCCTTGCCGGCCATTTCACTCCAGCCGCTCATGTCGGCAAAATCCTGCGGAAGAGAATGATCCCGCCCATCTTCCCAACGAAGAAGCCCTAACTCCTGATACGATTCTCTGTTCGTTATAATCTGTTCCGGGCTTTGAAAAGGCATGATATACCTGGCAATAAGGAAAAAAAACAAGATATTCAGCACAATCAACGCAGGGATCGCCACCGATTTCCATTTGTTCAGCACCGCTTCCAGGTAAACGCTTCCCATGCAAAACATCACCGGATACAGTCCCAGCGCATAATAGCTTTTGGCACGACTAAGCGTAAACAGCGTGAGAACCGCCACGAAAGTCAAGCCAATAAAACGATAAACTCTGAATGGCTTATAAAAAATGAGCGCCCAAAAAGAAGCCAGGGTTAAAATACCGATCACTCCGGATTTAAGCTGATCGAGCAGGAACCCGGAGTAGGTAATATTTACCAGCTGCGAGTTGTTCAAAGCTTTCATATGGTAAATGACCGGGAAATAATGAGTAATCTGCCAAATGATATTCGGCAGGAACAGCAGCAGGCAAAACGCAATCGCTATATAAAACCACTTTGCCCGGAAAATAGTCCGTTGACGGGTCAGCATGAGGCCGCCAATGAGACCGGTAATCAGAAAAACAACCGTGTACTTGTTATACAATCCCAGTGCTGTAACTACGGCCAGAATCAGCAACCATCTGACATCCTGTGTCCGGACATACCTGATGAGCGACCAGAATATTGCCGTCCAGGCCAGGATATCGAACGAATTTGGCTGAAACAGGACATTGATCCGGGCGTAAACCGAAAAGATCAGGAAGGTCGTTGTGAGTAGTTTGGCAGGTAATCGGCCGCCAAGTTCCTCAACAATCAGCCAGGAAAGAACGATAGTCAGCGCCCCAAAAAGGGCCGGAATGAGCCTGACCCAGAATAGTCCGCCACCAAACAGACAGATGAGCGCCGACATCCACGAAGTGAAAGGCGGCACCGAAATGTACCCTGCGGCCGGATGAAAGGCCTGGTCGAGATGCAGAAATTCGTCCCGATGAAGCTCGTAGGCCGGATTGATCAGAACAAACTGCAGACCTGTTTTAACCACAACCAGCAGGAGCAAAATCCAGTATTGGCGAAAGAACCAGGCGATCCGTGTCATTTTTATACTGTCTGTTGGATCTTCAAATATAAGAAATGGCGTTGAGATGCCTGATGATGCGAGCCGGATATATTTCACAACATATGCCATCATCATCTGGCAGACACAGCCTTCTCTATTTCACCAGGGGCGCTTTCCCGCTGAACTTAAAAGTTTTGTAAAGGTATCCGACATACGGAAAGATGATCAGTACCCCAACGATCAGAGCGATGAGCATATAATACTGTACCTGCGGGGGAGCAGCGGCGCTTTGATAAGTGATATCGTTCCCATTACTCATACGCACCAATACCGGCAATTGGATAGCAAACCAGCCCAATACGATCATAGTAGTCTGAAATCCCGCCACAATCCTTAGCAGATTGCGGCTATGTCGCTTAAGTCCGACCCACAGCAACGGCAGCGCCAACGTCGCCAGCGCTACGCATATCATGCTGACCGGAGAGTGATAAAAAGCATTGAACAGGTGCCGTCCGTCAACCTCAGCGGCCAGAAAAACCACGAGTCCTTCGCCAACCAATGCCAGGACCAGGTACTTCGCCCATCGGGTGAAACGGTTGATATGCTTTGCCTCGTGAAGTTCACCAAGGGTATAGATATTGGCCAGAAAGGCAAACAGGATTACCAAAAAAATGCCCAGACTTAAGCTGAAAAAATTAAACCAGGGATGAACATAAACCCTGTAAAAACCTTGCGTATAATCATTGGTCATTTCACCCAGGATCAGCGCGCCCATGGTGACTCCCAGAAAAAAAGTAGTAAGCAGGCTTGAAATCCTGAATACAGCCGTATAAACAGCCATCGGCCTTTCTTCCTCAATATCATAATGCCGGAAGGTAAAGGCTGAGCCGCGAAGAACAATTCCGATCAACGCCAGCAACACCGGAATATGCAGCGTGGTCAGAATGACCGAATAAACCGGCGGGAATGCCACAAACAAGATCACCACCACCAGAATGAGCCAAACGTGATTAGCCTCCCACACCGGAGCAATCGCCCTTGCAACGACACCCGAATCTTTGCCACCGGTGATCAGTTCCAGAATGCCTCCTCCAAAATCAGCGCCTCCAAGCACGACATAAAGCAAGAGACATACTCCCATAATTGCCAGGATCAGTTCTGTCATGATTTGATGTATTTAGCATGCAACATTTTGATTTGACGCCCGAGCAGCCAAATTACCACAAAGCTTAGCAGCAAGTATATCGCAGTAACAAGATAAAGTGTGTACTGAATTCCGGGCATGGGTGTCAGCGAATCTTTGGTTTTCATGATCCCGTATATGATCCAGGGCTGGCGTCCCACTTCAGTAACAATCCAGCCTGCCTCAACGGCAAGGAACCCCAGCGGCATAGCAATGATCAGCAGCTTGAGCCACCATCTCTTCTCCAGCCAGTTTTTCCACTTGTAATGTCCCAGAAAGAAGATCACGCCCAGTAACGCAAGAAATGTTCCAATGGCGACCATGATCTGGAATGAATAATGAACAATGGGAACCGGCGGCCATTCGTCCTCCGGAAACTCTTCAAGCCCCTTTACTTCCGCATTAAAATCGCCATAAGCAAGAAAACTGAGGAATCCCGGTAGTTCTATGCCATACCTCACCTCACGCTTTTCCACGTCGGGAATACCTCCGATCAAAAGAGGTGCAGAAGTCTGTGTTTTGAAATGCGATTCAAAGGCAGCAAGCTTGGCCGGCTGGGTGTCGGCCACGTTCTTCGCGATATGGTCACCGCTGAGCGGTTGTACAATCGCCGCAACAGAAGCAAAGGCAAGCGCGATGCGAATAGCCTTGGCATGAATATCAAGCCTGTTCCGGAGATAAAGAATGGCATGAACGCCTGCCACGGCAAAACCTGTAGCCGAGAAGGCAGCGATGATCATATGATGGGCTTGCGGAAACCAGGAACCGTTGAACATGGCCCTCACCGGGTCAATATTCTCTGCCTGCCCGTTTATCCAATCAAAGCCCGCAGGATTGTTCATCCAGGAATTTGCAGAAATAACGAAAATACCCGACAGTACTCCGGCAATCCCCACAACCAGTCCATTGTATAAGTGTATGCGCTTGTTCAGCCTGTTCCATCCGTAAAGAAAAAGGCCGAGGGCAATTGCTTCAACAAAAAACGCCGTTCCTTCCCAGGAGAAAGGCAGACCAAAAATGGGTCCGGCGTGTTTCATAAATGTGGGCCAGAGAAGTCCGAGTTCGAAAGAAAGTACGGTCCCTGAAACGGCACCAACGGCAAAAAAAATGGCAACCCCTTTTGCCCAGGCCTTGGCAAGATCCAAATAAACCGGATTATCTGTACGCAGCCACTTCCATTCGGCGACAAACATAAACCATGGCATCACCATACCTATACAGGCAAATACAATATGAAAACCCAATGAAACACCCATTTGATAACGGGCAGCCAGTAATTCATCCATCCTTCAACCTTTTGATGTAAGCAATTCCAATTATACAATTCAACAACTGAAGCTGCTTTGTGTTTTCAGGAAATTGAAATAACAGGCACAAGTATCAAGACAGGACGCGGTTTCCCTTCTACTCCAGATAGGTATATCCATATAGTCCGGAACGGTAGTTCGAGAGGAACTCTTTCCCCTCGGTTGCCGAGATTTTACCGGCTTTCACAGAGGTCGTCACCCAGGTCTCAACCGACCGGACCATCTTTTTAGGATTGTATTGCACGTAATCGAGCACTTCGGCCACAGTTTCCCCATCGATGATTTGGTCGATGGAATAGC
>JBDKTZ010000457.1:0-15610 GCA_039679975.1 Prolixibacteraceae bacterium | reverse complement strand
TGGGTTGCTATTACCGCGTTGCCATGCAGACGGATCAATTTCTCTATTAGTGCTTTGGAACCGCTCAGTTTATCGCTTGAGTTCGTGCCCTTGAGCATTTCGTCGATAATGATAAAAAGGGGTTGTCCTGCGAGAAGCAGGTTGAACATTTGCTGTAAGCGCTGTAATTCAGCAAAAAAGTAAGATTCCTCTTTACGCAGATCGTCGGTTGTACGCATGTTCGTGAAGAGGTTCACTGGTTTCATGGTCATCCGTGCTGCGCATACCCGGCATCCGTTCATCGCGAGGATTATGTTTATACCGATGGTTCTGAGGAATGTACTTTTACCCGCCATATTTGCACCGGTGATGATGATTATTTTCCGTTCTCCATTCATTATGAAGTCGTTACCAATTCTTTTTGCCGGTTTGATGAGAGGGTGACCCAGGTCGCCGGCAGAAAAGCAAAAGGTTGTTCGTTCGAAAAGGGGTAAAGCCCATTCCTGATGATTGTGATTAAGGTTGGCCAGGCTTGACAGCGCATCTAGCTCGTAAATGGCATCGAACCAGCTCCCGATATGGTTCTGATATTTCTGTTGCCACAGATTTAGTTTATAAACGCAGATCAGGTCCCACAGGAAAATAAATTCACCGGTCAGGATGAAAATAACGTTTGAACGGTATTCAAATCGCGACATGATCTGTTTCAGATCAGCAATCGCCTGACTGGCTGTTTTTGTGTCGACACTCAGAGAATTCTGAATTCTTTTTAATAATTCTGAACGGAATTGCTTTTCTTCAATGAGACGTAACAGTTCCAGATAATTCTCCAGGATTCCCGTCTGATTACCAAAAAGCTGATAAAAGGCATCGATCTTTCTGCGATGGATAAACAAGATAAGCAGATTTGCCGAACCCGATAACATGAAAGCTGCCCAGGGGAGAAGTGAAAAGATACACAGGATCAAAAGAAGGACACTGATTGAAGGGAAAACCGTAAATATCCATTTTAACGACGAAGCATTTTCAAGGCTCGTCCGGTTGCCGGGTTGTTTCATAAAGCGTAACTGCTGATCGCGGGGACCGGGACCCTTTGCTGCGAAATAATGTCGCCAGCGGGTGTTTTCCGATAGTTCAAGTATTGCTTTTTGTCTAAGTTCAATGATGTCGGGATCCAAAATCGGGTGGTTCAGGTACGCCGCAAGCTTCTCTTTTCCTCCTGATGTTGTGGTCCTGTTCAGGTACTGGAAAAGGCTGCCTGTTCCGAACAAATCCAGGTCAAACGAATAGGAGTGATCCGGATCGGTATATCCTGCGCCATTATCAAATTGGTCAAAAATTTCTTCCAAAGCAAGTTGTTCATCCTGATTGATTTTAAGGAGACGGGTATAAAATTTCTTTTCCTTTTCTTTCAGAATAAATGACTTAATGCCATAAAAAAAAAGAATGAGAAGCAGTAGCGCCGATGCCCATGCCAACAGCAACGAGATTTTAGGCAGGAAGATCAGGGATAGAATCATCCCGGAAAAAGCCGCCAATCTCAGGAACGCCATTGTCCGGATGCTCTTCTTTGCCTCCGAAAGCCGTCGTGTATCATGACTGAGAAACTGATTATATTCCTGGTGAAGGTGGTTCACGGTCAGATCAAATTGTAATGCTGAAACCTGTTCACGATTAAGAGGGTAATCACGATCATTGTTCCCAGTACGATCACTACATATCCCAGTTCTCTGTTGTCGAGGCTGGTCGCGACGAGCTTCGGACTCCTCAGGAGCAGGAAATTCTTCTCGAGAAAAAATAACAGCCTGTACATGCTATAACCTAACACAATGCCGAATGTCATTCCTGCGAGAATGTCTAACGGGTAATGAAGACCCAGGTAAATCCTGGTGTACGAGATGAGTGTGGCCCAGGAGAGAATGACGAGATTGTATCGTGGATTCCGGAATAACAGCGACGTAAAGATGGCTGTCGTGAATGTATTCGAGGCGTGCGAAGAGAAAAATCCATAGGGTCCGCCTTTTGTCACAACCGAGTGAACCAGGTTTTGAATGCCTGCGTCGTGAGTAGGCCGAAATCGTTGCACGGTGTCCTTGATCAAACCTGAAAACTGATCACTGATCAGGATCGCCAAACCCAGCACTGCCAGAATAATAAACGCCTTCGCCCTGTATTTCCTGATAATAAAATAGAGAAGGGGAATATAGAATAACAGCCAAAACCCGGTTCCGGTGAAAAGTACCATTACTGCATCCCAGAATGGGGTGTGCTTCCCGTTCAGGTACAGAAAAATAGATTGGTCAATATCAATCAGTCCGTTCATGAGGATTTAAAATTTGCCAGATTTTATCTTTTAATGCAGTGATGCCCGCTCCTGTAACAGAAGAAATAAAGTCGTGCGGAATATCATTCAATTCTCTGCTGATATCGTTCTTCAGGTCCTGATCAAGGAAATCGGACTTGCTGATAACCAGAAACCTTTCCTTATCCAGCAGTTCGGGGTTATATTTACCCAGTTCGTCCAGCAAGATAAAATATTCCTTCCGATGATCTTTGCTATCGGCAGGCACCAGGAATAATAGCATGGCATTTCGTTCAATATGCCTTAAAAAACGAAGTCCCAGACCCTTTCCCTGGTGAGCGCCCTCGATAATTCCCGGGATATCGGCCATTACGAACGAACGTTGGTCGTGATAGGAAACAATTCCCAGGTTCGGTACAAGTGTGGTGAAGGGGTAATCAGCAATTTTAGGTTTTGCTGCAGAAACGACAGAAAGCAAAGTTGATTTTCCCGCGCTTGGAAAGCCGACAAGGCCGACGTCTGCCAATACTTTTAATTCCAGCACCTTCCACCCTTCTTCACCAGGCTCCCCGGGTTGCGCGAAACGAGGTGTCTGGTGGGTAGCTGTTTTAAAATGCGTATTGCCCAATCCGCCCCTTCCGCCTTTTGCAATCATTCGGGTTTCTCCGTCACGGGTGATCTCAAAGAGAAATTCTCCGGTTTCGGCATTTTTGGCAATGGTACCCAGCGGGACTTCAATGATCACATCTTCCCCGTCCGAACCGAAGCTTCCCTGCTTGCCTCCCGATTCTCCGTTCCCGGCAAAAATGTGCTTTTTGTAACGCAGATGGAGCAAGGTCCACATTTGGGCGTTCCCCTTGACAATCACGTGTCCGCCACGTCCCCCATCACCGCCGTCAGGCCCTCCTTTGGGCACAAATTTCTCCCGCCTCAGGTGGGCAGAGCCGGGACCACCATTTCCCGAACGACAAAATATTTTAACGTAATCGACAAAGTTGCTTTCAGCCATTTTTCTTAAATTGGGGACATGCAAGTTAAATAAAAAAGACGAATGTACCGGATACATTCGTCCTGATAGCATAAATAAATCATGTTTACAACGAAAAAACGGTTTCTTTCAGCCGGGAAGCAATTTCATCGACAGAGCCCATACCGTTAATACTGAAATACTTATTCTGTGCGTGATAATAGTCGATAAGCGGAGCGGTCTTTTCATGATAAACACTAATCCGGTTCTCAATAACCGCCACGTTCTGATCATCCTGCCTGCCTGATGTAATTCCCCGTGATTGGAGCCTGGAAATCAGCTCTTCCCTTTCAACTTCGAGAGAAAGCATTCCCGATACCGGCGTGCCATTCTTCTTCAAAAGTACGTCTAATGCTTCAGCCTGGGCCACGGTTCTGGGAAAACCATCGAAAATAAAGCCGGTGGCATTTTTATTTATCTCCAGTGTGTTCTTAATCATATCGATTACAATTGAATCGGGCACCAGCTCTCCTTTGTCCATAAAGCTTTTTGCCTTCATCCCCAGAGGAGTTGACCCGGCAATCTCCCGGCGCAACAGATCGCCGGTTGATAAATGGATCAACCCGAAACGCTGAGTTAAAAATTCTGCCTGGGTCCCTTTTCCTGCTCCCGGGGGTCCAAAGAGTACAATGTTCAACATGCTTACTACTATTTTTGATTTTTGGTTCTGGTTTTTAATTGATTTTCATTCGCTGTTTACTGCTTTATAAATATCGATCAGATTGCGGCCTCTGCCTTCATAGTCAAGCCCGTAACCAACAATAAAGTCGTTCGGGATTTTAAGTCCCACATAGTCCAGATGAATTTCCTCTTCCAGAGCGTCTGGTTTCAATAGCAAAGTGGCCACCTGAATCTCAGCGGGGCTCTGGGCTTTTATCTGCTCAATTGCTTTTGCCATCGTAATCCCTGTGTCAACAATGTCTTCCAAAATAATAACCGTCCTTCCTGCCAGACTTTCATTCAACCCGATCAGTTCTTTGATTTGTCCTGTCGTAGAAGTACCTCTGTAGGAGGCAAATTTTACGAAAGTGATTTCAGCATCGAGTAGAGTAATCCGCTTAAAAATTTCGGTCGCAAACATAAATGAACCATTCAGTATGCACAAAAACAATGGGTTCTTTTCTTTCAGGTTTTCGTTCATTTCGTCAGCAATTCGTTCAATCACGGAACGGATTTTTTCATATGAAATGAAAAGCTCGAAATATTTATCTAAAATCTTTACAATTGCCATAATGCTGATTTTAGCAGGGTCTTGTTTTGGAATTTTAATATGTCTGGAATTTCGGCTATTTTAGCTCAGATTTTAAAAGTTGCAAAGTAACAAAAAATAATTGCTCAACTGAAGCAGGAATCGTGTTAAATTTTAAATTTTCAGGACAGACAGCAAAGTGAATTGATTTGATCGTGAGCGAGTTGAAAAAGGCTGAAAATTTTGAACATGTAAACAAGAAAATAAGAGTATGGAACCAAAAGTAAGCATTATTATGGGAAGCACTTCCGATTTGGGAGTGATGGAAGGAGCGGCCAGGATTCTTGATGAGTTTGAAATCCCTTTTGAGATCAATGCGCTGTCGGCGCATCGTACTCCTGAAGCCGTAGAAAAGTTTGCACATGAAGCAGAAGATCGGGGAATAAAAGTTATTATCGCCGGTGCCGGGATGGCAGCCCATCTGCCGGGGGTTATTGCTGCAATGACCACGCTTCCGGTGATCGGCGTTCCGATCAAGGCCAGCCTGGAAGGTCTCGATGCGATGTTGGCTATCGTTCAGATGCCTCCTGGGATACCTGTTGCAACAGTGGCCATTAATGGCGCTTATAATGCAGGCATTCTGGCTGTTCAAATATTATCGCTTCATGATCATGTTCTTCAGGAAAAGTTGGTGCAGTTCAAACAAAACCTCAAGAATAAAATTGTTCAGGCCAACAAGGATTTACTGGAGGTAAAATATAAATATAAAACAAATTAGCTAAAGGTTCACTTAAATTTTGTAAATTGCATCTGCTTGTTGCTGCTGAAAGGGCGGATTGAAGGAGTTTGCCCTTTCAGGTTATGAAGAACAAGTATTTATATATTTTCCTCGTCCTGCTTTTAACCCTGTCCATAACGGGATTCTCTCAGAAAGCCGATATAAACCTCCGGCTTGAGATAGAGACATTGCTGGAAAACTATTTTTCTGAAGATGAAACGAAAGATGTTGAGCAATTATTAAATGAATTGCAGATCATTCGGGAGCACCCGCTTGATTTGAATAGAGCCGGGGAAGATGAGCTGGCGTTACTGCAGTTTCTCGATCCCGTGCAAATAGGAGCACTGCTTGACTACCGTGAAAAGTACGGGAAAATCCTGTCAGAGTATGAACTTGCGTCAATTCCCGGCTTCGATGAAAGGCTTGCCCGGCTAACCGGTTATTTTGTTCTGTTTGGAGAGGAGAAGGCATTACCTCGGGCATCATCTGTTCATCATGAGGTATTAGCGAGAACGACCCGCCTGGTTGAAAAACAAGCCGGGTTCAACGGGTCGGGAAACTATGAAGGATCGCCTGAAAAGATGTATTTTCGTTATCATTATACTTCCGCTTCTTTGAGGGCGGGGATTACCGGTGAAAAGGATGCCGGAGAAAGTTTTTTCAGAGCTTCAAATAAAAAGGGCTTTGATTTTTACAGCGGTTTTATTCAACTGAATTCCAAAAATGAAAACTGGACAGCGATACTGGGCGATTACGTTGTTCAGTTCGGACAGGGTTTGGTGGCCTGGCAGGGATTTTCGCTTGGGAAATCGACCGAATCAACCCGGATCGGCAACTTCAGTCAGGGATTTAAGCCTTACAGCTCAAGCGATGAGAATAACTTCATGCGGGGAGTGGCAGTTGGGATGAATAAAGACCGGTTTCGGATTAACTCGTTCTTTTCTCTCAAAAATTTTGATGCCAATATCAGCCAGATTGATGGGCATCGCGTTTTTACCTCAATTCAAACTTCCGGGTATCATCGTACCGAGAGCGAGATTGAAGATGAGAAATCGGTCGCGGCATTGGCAGCAGGCGGAAACATCAGGTATGAGGGTGAACAGTTTTCAATCGGACTGACAGGTATTTATATCAACTATCAATACCCCCTTGTCCGGGATGACGAACCTTATAACCGATTTCTTTTCCAGGGCGATCAGGCAACGAATGTGAGCGTCGATTACCGCTATGGCATCAACAAACTGTATCTATTTGGTGAGCTTGCGACAAGCCTGGAACAGGGACTTGCGAGTACCACCGGGATGATGTACCAGCCCTTTGACAAGGTCGAACTGTCTTCTGTTTTCCGCATGATCGGAAGACGTTACAGTAGTCCCTTTTCCTCATCGTTTGCTGAGGGAAGTAAGATCAACGATGAGAATGGGTTTTACTTTGGCGCAAGGATTTTACCGCTGGCCAGGATCAGCATGAATATGTATATGGACTTTTTCCGTTTTAACCGGATAAAATATACCACCGCATCGGCAGGAAGCGGGAGAGAGTTTTTATATCAGTTGAATTACACACCCGATAAAAACTGGGAAATATACGGACGATATTTTTATGAATGTAAACCGGCGAAAGTCTCAGGTATTTATACCAGGAGGAACGTTGATCAGCTTCGTCAATCTGTTCGTCTCAATGGGACAGGAGAAATAAGTCCATGCTTGACGGTTAAGACTCGTTTTGAGCAGATTTTTTTCAAACATGACCATTATTCGTGGGGATTTTTAATAAGTCAGGATTTGGGGGTTCATCCTGAAAAATGGTCTGCGAATTTTTGGTGGCGGATTGCGTATTTTAAAACCGGAGATTATGATTCCCGTATTTATTGCTATGAAAATGATTTGCTTTATCAGTTCTCGGTACCACCGCTTTATGGGGAAGGAGTGCGTTCGTACCTGACCGGCAAAGTTAAAATATGTGAAAAAGTAGAGCTCTGGTACAAGCTTTCAAGAACGTGGTTCTTCGATGTTCAGAGTATTAGCAGTGGGAATAGCCTGATTTTGGGCAATAAACGAACGGAAGTGAAATTTCAGATAAGGTTCAGGATTTGAATGGCATTTCGTATATTTGCGCCGCTATACTTAAAAGGAGCAAAGAAATTATGAGCTATGACGATATCCGGCCTTATCAGGATCGTGAGGTAAATCATTATCTTCATGTACTGTTGAACGATGAAGTATTTAAGCAGGTTTTGTTTTATATTTTCCAGGATGAGAATAAAATAAACGAAGTCAGCAAAATGCTTTCGGAGATACAGTCTATCAATGAATTACAGATGAGATTCATGTATCCGTTAATTAAGGAATGGATCATTGAAAAGACCACCAGCGGCGTGACTTCCAGTGGATTGGAGAATCTTGATAAATCACAGAGTTATCTTTTTATTTCCAATCACCGGGACATTATTCTCGACTCTGCCATACTGAATTTTATTATTGCCAATGCGGGAATGAACACGACTGAAGTGGCCGTTGGTAATAACCTGTTGATCTTTGACTGGATTGAGCATGCGTTGAAACTGAACCGCTGCTTTATCGTTAAAAGAAATTTACCGGCAAGGGAACTGCTGACGGCATCGAAACAACTGTCGCAGTACATTCGTGAGTCGATTACCCGGAACAATGACTCCGTCTGGATCGCTCAGAAAGAGGGCAGGACGAAAGACGGGAATGATCAAACGCAACAGGCTTTGCTAAAAATGTTGAACCTGAGCAATGAGAAGAATCTTTTGGATGGTTTCCGTGAATTGAAAATCGTTCCGCTATCAATTTCATATGAGCGCGAGCCTTGCGGCATTTCAAAAGTGGAAGAAATATACAAACGTGAGCATGAATGTTTTGTGAAGCGTCCGGAGGATGATTTTAAAAGCATGGCTTATGGTCTTTTAAAGCCAAAGGGAAGGGTTCATTTTGCATTTGGTAAACCCATCGATTATCAGCTTGAAGAGTTGATTCAGAGCGATAACATTAATGAAGTTCTTCCGCGTCTTTCCGAGCATATTGATAACTGTATTTACCGCAACTACAAGCTATGGCCCAATAATTACTTGGCTGCTGATTTGCTGGCTGGTACAAGCAAGTACGTTGACCTGGTCGATGAGGCGACCAGAAATAAATTTTCGGAATTACTGGACGACCTGGTAAAAACTATCGGGGGCGGGAATCCCGAGTGCCAAAGGAGACTTTTCCTGCAGATGTATGCAAACCCCCTTTTAAATGCCCAACGTACGGAGAAATCAATAACGTTATAAGTACAAAGGAGCACATGCTCCTTTTTTTCTTAGTTGACGAAGCGAATAAAAATGGCATCTATTTTGATCTGACCATCGTATAATGAGAAAAAAATTAAGCGATGAGCAGAATATTTTTTTTAGTTGCATGGATGCTGGTTGCTGCCACCGTAGCAGGAGGCCAGGAACTATCGAGGAAAGATCAACGGGATCAAAAGGAACAGGAGATTAAACAGCTTATTGATTCGCGACAGTTTCGTTTTGTTGCCCGTGCGGTTCTCCCGATGTCGGGCCCAAGAATCGATCTGACTTCTACATATGATCTGGAGCTTGACAGTATGATGGTAGAAGCGTGGTTGCCGTTTTTCGGAAGAGCCTATCATGTTGAATATGGCGGACGCGACGGAGGGATCAAATTTAAGGAAGAGGCAGAGAAAATAGATGTAACCTACAATAAACGGAAGAAGATATACCAGATCAATATGGATGTGGATACGGACAAAGACAATTACCGGGTCCGTATCTCGGCGGGTCTTTCAGGCTATGCCGATGTGAGCATCAGTTCAAACAACCGACAGTCAATAAGCTATTACGGGATTATTGAGCCACTTGGGAAAAAGAAAGAACAGTAGCGAGGTCATTATCATTCACGAGACAAGATCAGGTTTCTGTCGGTGTATGGCCGGAGACCGGCAGTAAAAGCATCATCATTAATACATCTTCGCTGAAATATCGCGTATATACAATTGAATATTTGTTTTTCCGCGGAATTCGTTCTCGGCTACGGAAAAACAAATATCAAACGGCAATCCCTGACTGATGGCTTCAAAATGGTCGGCCTGATTAAAGGCTATAGCCGGGAAAACAGGTGAGCTTCCCGTTGGTTCTACCAGATCAAGTTTCAAGTGTTCAAGGTTCTTGCCTACACACCTGCTGGTACCATTATCAAGAACATCTTCCGTGATAAACAAGGGATTCATGTTATGAGGACCGAATGGCTCAAATTGTTTCAAAACCCTGTAAAATTTCGGCGTAATTTCCGAAAGCTGGATTTTGCAGTCAGCCTCCAGAACTTCAGTTTGCTCGGCATCGGGGATGGCTTTTTTTACGATCTCTTCAAAACGGCGTGTAAATGCCGGGATATTGTCGATTTTCATGGTCAACCCCGCTGCATACATATGCCCTCCATACGATTCGAGCAGATCGCTGCACTGACCAATGGCTTCATAAAGGTCAAAGTCTTTTACCGATCGGGCCGATCCTGTTGCCATCCCGTTCGATTCGGTCAAAATAACGGTAGGCCGGTAATAATGTTCTGTTAACCGCGAAGCAACAATGCCAACGACACCTTTATGCCAGTCGCGGTTGTACAAAACGGTTGCATTTCTTTCTTCCTGGATCGGATCGTGCGCGATCATATCCAGTGCCTCCTGTGTGATATCGCGGTCAAGGGTTTTCCTGATTTCATTGTAGGAATTAATTTCGTCACCCAAATGCGCAGCTTCCTCCTCGTCATGAACAACCAGTATCTCCACTGATTTTTTCCCATGCTCGATCCTCCCTGATGCGTTTAATCGGGGACCTATTTTAAAGACAATATCACTAATTGTGATATGTTGGCCGTCCAATCCTGAGAACTTGATGATTGTTTTTAATCCGAGGCTCGGATTACTGTTGAGCTTTTTTAATCCATAATGCGCCAGGACTCTGTTTTCCCCCATAACAGGAACAATATCTGAGGCGATGCTGACTACCACCAGATCAAGAAGATCGTAGAGTTCTACTACCGGAATGTCATTTTGCAAAGAATATGCCTGAAGAAGTTTAAATCCAACCCCGCAACCCGATAAATCTTTGCAGGGATAGGGACAATCGATCCTTTTGGGATCCAAAACGGCAACGGCATCCGGAAGGATATCGTCCGGATTATGATGGTCGCAGATAATAAAGTCGATCCCTTTTTCTTTGGCTTGCCTGATCTTTTCAACGGCCTTGATCCCGCAATCGAGCACAATGACCAGTGTGAAATTATTTTCGGCGGCATAATCGATGCTTCGCGGTGAAATGCCATAGCCTTCAGTATAACGGTCGGGGATATAAAAATCAAGCCTGATTATACGTGATCGTAAAAATTGGTACATCAGCGCCACAGAGGTTGTGCCGTCAACGTCATAATCGCCGTAAATCAGCACTTTTTCCTGATCTTCGATTGCTCTTCCCAACCGGGCCACAGCTTTATCCATATCTTTCATCAGAAAAGGATCGTGAAGGTCGGAAAGCATTGGACGAAAAAAAGACCGGGCTTCATTGAACGATTTGATTCCCCGTTGCGACAACAGGTTTGCAATGACCATATTCACATTGAGTGCAGCAGATAGATGCTTGATCACATTAATATCGCCTTGTTCTTTTACTTTCCAGATTTTGTCCATTTCGTTCGTTGTTCCACCTTCGTGGCCGCTCTTATAATTTGTCAAAGATAGAAAATGACAGCTGATCCCGAAAGTAAATTTATCAGCATTTAGTGATTTCATCCTCACCCGCTTTTCTAATTTTCGGGTGGTCAAACCATTAGCTGATAAATAAAATTATTAACAGACCAGTAAATTTACAAGCATCTGATTTTGTTTAATTTAGTTTAAAACCCAGTCTGCAGGGATTAAATATTTCTTTTTATCTTTGCACAAATTTTTCTGAAAAATTTAAAGATTACCAAATGAGTATAGCAGAACTTAGCGAGCAGGAGGTTATTCGCAGAAATTCACTGGCGAAATTGAAAGAACTGGGCATCGATCCATACCCGGCCAATGCATATCCTGTCAACACGAAGACAGAACAGATCAGGGCAAATTACGATCCGGCGCAGGAAAATTTCAAGAATGTCGTGCTTGCCGGCCGCATTATGGGACGACGCATTATGGGGAAAGCTTCGTTTGCTGAATTACAGGATGACGCCGGCCGCATTCAGCTCTACATTAACCGGGATGAAATTTGTCCGGGAGAGGATAAGACCCTTTATAATGAAGTATTTAAAAAGTTACTTGATATCGGTGATATTATCGGTATAAAAGGTTATGCTTTTATCACTCAGACAGGTGAATTGTCCGTTCATGTTCAGGAATTATCGTTATTAAGCAAGTCGCTCCGTCCGCTTCCTGTAGTCAAGGAGAAAGAAGGCGTATTGTATGATGCGTTTTCTGATCCTGAGCAACGGTACCGGCAACGTTATGTCGATCTGATCGTTAATCCGCAGGTAAAGGATGTCTTTATCAAGAGGACAAAGATTGTCAATACGATGCGGCGATTTTTTAATGAAAAAGGATATTTCGAAGTTGAAACTCCGATTTTGCAAGCCATACCGGGAGGCGCTGCAGCCCGACCCTTTATCACGCATCATAATGCACTGAATATCCCTTTGTATCTGCGTATTGCCAATGAGCTTTACCTGAAAAGACTGATCGTTGGGGGGTTCGATGGTGTTTATGAGTTCTCTAAAGATTTTCGGAACGAAGGAATGGACCGGACTCACAACCCCGAGTTTACGGTCATGGAGATTTACGTCGCTTATAAAGATTACAAGTGGATGATGGATTTTACCGAGGAGATGATTGAAGGGGTTGCTTTGGCACTGCATGGAACCACCCGGGTGCAACTTGGTGATCAGATAATCGACTTCAAAAGGCCATATCCGCGCGTAACAATGTACCAGGCCATTAAGGAACACACGGGCTATGATATTGCAGGTAAAACCGAGGAAGACTTGAGGGCGATCTGCGATAAGCTTGGAATCGAGGTCGATCGGACGATGGGAAAAGGTAAGCTGATCGACGAAATTTTTGGAGAGAAGTGTGAACATCACTATGTCCAGCCAACCTTTATTATTGACTATCCTGTCGAAATGTCGCCGCTTACTAAAAAACACAGACACAACCCGGAACTGACCGAACGTTTCGAGTTGATGGTAAACGGAAAAGAACTGGCCAACGCTTATTCCGAATTGAATGATCCCCTTGACCAGCGTGAACGTTTTGAAGATCAGTTAAAACTTTCGGAGAAAGGCGACGATGAAGCCATGTTTATTGACCAGGATTTTTTGCGTGCACTGGAATACGGCATGCCTCCTACATCAGGAATGGGGATCGGCATTGACCGGTTAACGATGTTTATGACAAACAGTCCATCGATCCAGGATGTGTTGTTCTTCCCGCAGATGAAACCGGAAAAGAAAGTCGATGCGGATACCGACGAGAAGTTTACGGCATTGGGCATTCCGGCTCCCTGGGTGGATGTCATCAAAAAGATGGGATTCAAAAAAGCGGAAGCGCTGAAGGACGTCAAGGCCGGTAAGCTTTTTAATGATATTTGTAGTTTTAACAAGAAAAATAAACTGGGGATGGAAAACCCTTCAATAGATGAGGTGAAGCAATGGCTCATATAACCGTTCAATCCATGATATGCATACTAAACAAAAAATAGCGATCATCGGAAGCGGGAGTTGGGCGACAGCTTTGGCTAAGATCCTTTTGAACAATGTGGATCGGATCAACTGGTATTTCCGGAATGCCGACAGCATTGAAGAATTCAAACACTTCAGGCACAACCCCGGCTATCTCAGGGGAGTCGAATTTGATATCAGCAGGATCGATTTTCACCATGATATTAATGACGCATTTGAAAGCTCTGAAATGATCCTGCTGGGAACTCCGTCTGCTTTTTTGGATCAAACGTTGTCTGAACTGAAATGCGAAATCAATCAAAAGTACATTGTCTCAGGAATCAAGGGGATTGTGCCGGAAGAAAATCAGATCGTGGGGCAATACCTAAATAAAAAATTTAAGGTTTCTTACGACCGGATTGGCGTGATCGCCGGTCCCTGCCATGCGGAGGAAGTGGCACTGGAACGATTGTCTTATCTGACGATTGCCTGCCCGGATATCCGCAGGGCAAGGTATTTTGCAAACAAGTTTGACTGCCCTTATATCCGGACACACGTATCGGACGATATTTTTGGTACCGAATATACATCGGTGTTGAAGAATATTGTCGCCATTGCCTGCGGGATCGTGAATGGTTTGCGGTATGGCGACAATTTCCAGGCAGTCCTGGTTTCAAATGCCATTCAGGAAATCAAGCGTTTTGTTGACCGGGTTCATCCTATTAAGCGGGACATCAAAAGTTCAGCTTATCTGGGTGACCTGCTGGTTACTGCCTATTCCCAATTCTCCCGGAATCGCACATTTGGCATCATGGTAGGAAAAGGATACTCTACCCGCTCTGCGCAGCTGGAAATGCACATGGTGGCCGAAGGCTATTATGCAACCAAATCGATCCATGAGATTAATCAGATCTATAAGGTTAATTTGCCCATCTGTGAAGCGGTCTATCACATTTTGTACGAAAATGAATCACCGGCGGCTGAAATTAGCCGGTTAGCTGAAAAATTAAGATAAACTATTATGCAAAACATTTCATTGAAACTTGATAAGTCCTTCGGTTTTGTCTCCAAAGATTCGGTTTTTGAATATGCGGAAGAATTAAAGAAGCATAACGAAGCACTTCATCATCAAACCGGCAGGGGAAGTGATTTTCTGGGTTGGGTTAATCTGCCGTCTTCGGTTTCGGAAAGCGAGCTTGCCGATTATGAAGATACAGCTCGGAAACTGAAGAAAAAAAAGATTGACATTTTTGTTGTGATTGGTATCGGAGGTTCCTACCTTGGAGCAAAGGCTGTTATTGATGCGTTGTCAGACAGCTTTATCCAGTTGAAGGGGAGTGACCGGCCCCAAGTGATTTTTGCAGGTCAGAATATTGGTGAAGATTATCTGGCTGAGTTGAGAAGTCTCCTGCAAACCAAAGAATATGCGCTTGCCATTATTTCAAAATCCGGGACAACAACTGAACCGGCCATTGCTTTCCGATTACTGAAGCAGGATTTGGAAGTAAAGTACGGCAAAGAGGAAGCCCGTACGCGTATTTTTGCTGTGACAGATGCTGCCCGCGGAGCGCTAAAGAAACTGGCCATCACCGAAGGCTATAAAACTTACGTGATCCCCGACAATGTGGGTGGGCGGTATTCTGTTCTGACTCCTGTGGGGCTACTTGCGATTGCCGTAGCGGGCTTCGATATCCGTGCGCTTGTTCAGGGGGCAGCCGATATGGAAAACGCTTCGGGACCCGATGTGCCGTTCGAAAAAAATCTGCCTGCCCAATACGCTGCTGTCCGTAACGAACTTTACAGAAATGGCAAATTGATCGAGATCCTGGTAAATTATAATCCGAAACTGCACTTCTTTGCGGAATGGTGGAAGCAACTTTATGGTGAAAGCGAAGGGAAAGAAGGGAAAGGGATTTTCCCTGCAAGTGTCGACTTTACTTCCGATCTTCATTCGATGGGGCAATACATTCAGGAAGGAGAACGAAAATTGTTTGAAACGGTAATCTCAGTTGGCATAGCCGACAATGAGTTGCGGGTGCCGGCAGACGAAGAAAACCTGGATGGCCTGAATTTTCTGAGCGGTAAACGCATTGATGAGGTCAATAAGATGGCCGAGCTTGGAACTATGCTTGCCCATGTCGATGGCGGAGTACCCAATTTGAAAATCGAAGTACCCCGGCTGAACGAGTACTGTCTCGGGCAACTGATCTATTTCTTTGAAAAAGCTTGCGGCCTCAGCGGATATATTCTTGGAGTGAATCCATTCGACCAGCCTGGAGTGGAGGCATACAAGAAAAATATGTTTGCTTTGCTCGAAAAACCTGGTTACGAAGAAGCTACAAAAGCGATAAAATCCAAATTATAGTAAAGGAAGAGGGCCGGATTCCGGCCCTCTTCCTTTAAATGCTGATCCGCTCATGCTTTTCACGCATCAAGCGGACGATCTCTTCTTTTGTCACGACCTGTGTTCCCCCTTTGGTTGCGGTCACCAGTGCCCCTGTTGCATTCCCGAATTTAAGCGATTCTTCAGGTGAATGCCGGTTGAGGTAATAATGCATGAATCCCGCCGAACACGCGTCACCGGCACCGACGGTGTCAACAACGTTGACCCGGTAGCCGGGATCAT
>JBDKTZ010000134.1:0-12881 GCA_039679975.1 Prolixibacteraceae bacterium | reverse complement strand
GTACACCAATACCAAAAGCCAATGACCGCGGAACCAATCAACACACCAAGCCATGGGAAATTTGCATCCTGATTGCTGCGGATCAGGTTAAACATAGTATCACCCTGCGTGTTTACCTGAACTGCTGTAGCGGCAGCCACCACTTCATCCCAGCCTCCAACTGCCCTTAACCCCAGTACCACAATAATCAATGATCCGAAAAGCAGGATTGGCGTCTGGAGGACTGACGTATACAGAACCGACTTCATACCGCCTATAACAGTATAAACAGCTGTCAGTACGACCAACCCGATCGCTGAAATCCAGAAAAAATCGATTCCCCATATCCTTTCGATCCCAAATACTTCCTTGAACACCAATCCCCCGGCATACACCGTCACTGCTACTTTGGTAAGTACATAACTGACCAGCGAGATCAGAGAAAGGATGGTCCTTGACTCTTTATTATAACGCCTTTCGAGAAATTCAGGCATGGTCGAAACCATACTTCGGGAATAGAACGGGACAAAAACCCAGCCCAGGATCAGGATCATCCATCCCTGGATTTCCCAATGGGCCATTGCCATACCGCTCGAAGCGCCTGCACCGGCCAACCCAATCAAATGTTCAGAGCCAATGTTTGAAGCGAATATGGACGCACCTATAGCCAGCCATGTCGCATCGCGCCCGGCAAGAAAGTAGTCTCCTGAACTAGTCTGCTTTTGTTTGAACACCCACAGAACAATTCCGATCAGTGCGAGACCGAAAATTCCGATGACGATCCAGTCAAGTGAAGCCATTTGTTTTAAGTTTAAGGTTGATTTATTGAGCCGCTATTTACAAGCCTTTTGCAAGATGATAGTACAAATCATTCCATTTCAGCTCCTTCTTAAACTGCGGAATCGTTGTGCTTTCGTCGATCACGATAAATTCCAGTTTTAACATCTCAGCAAAGTCTTCCAGATATTCACGGCTGAGCGCCATTGAGAAACTGGTATGATGGGCTCCTCCGGCAAGTATCCAGGCCGTCGCACCAACTTCGAGATCAGGCATCGGTATCCAAAGTGCGCGGGCAACAGGCAATTTCGGAAGCGGATGAGGAGTGATCACCTTCACCGGGTTGACGATCATCCTCATCCGTCCTCCCATATCCACTAAAGTGGCATTGATCCCTTCACCTTCCGGTACATTGAACACCAGACGGGCAGGTGCGTCCTTGCCTCCTATTCCCAATGGATGCACTTCTATTTTCGCTCTGGAAACAGCAACAGAAGGACAAATTTCAAGCATATGCGCACTCAACACAGCCGGCTGTACCGGATCAAGATGATAGGTGTAGTCTTCCATAAAGGAACACCCTCCTTCAAGTCCCACCGCCATCATCTTCATGATATGAACCAAAGCCGACTGTTTCCAGTCACCTTCAGCTCCAAAGCCATATCCCTGCGCCATCAGATGCTGGCAAGCCAGACCGGGAAGCTGTCTTAGGCCCGTTAAATCCTCAAAATTTGTTGTAAAAGCCTTATACCCGTTTTTGTCCAGGAATTTCTTCAAACCCAGTTCTATTTTTGCCTGATAACGGACACTTTCATTTGAAGGATCATCCAGTTGAAAACTTTTCGCATAAACGTCCATTAAACCATCAATTTCCTCTTCCAAAACGGTTTCCACACTTGCTGCAAGTTCACCAATCCCGTGAGAATTAACCTGCCATCCCAGAACCCGCTGCGCCTCTACTTTATCTCCTTCCGTTACGGCAACATGCCGCATATTGTCTCCGAAGCGGCAAATCTTCAAAGATCTCGATACATGATAACCAATGGCTGCACGAATCCAGATCCCCAGTTTTTTCTGAACCTTTTCATCCTGCCAATATCCGACAATAACTTTCCTTTCCAACCGCATGCGCGAACAAATAAAACCAAATTCCCGGTCACCATGAGCAGATTGGTTCAGGTTCATAAAATCCATGTCTATTTCATTCCATGGAATGTCCCTGTTAAACTGAGTATGGAGATGAGCGAAAGGCTTATTTAATACCGTTAATCCCTGAATCCACATTTTTGCCGGCGAAAATGTGTGCATCCAGGTCACCAGCCCGATACATTCTGGGGCATTGTTCGCTTCCAGACAAACGCGGTAAATTTCGTCAGGAGTGGTAACCACAGGCTTAAAAACAAATCTGACAGGAACTTCAGGAGAAGCATCCAGAGCGCGGGCAATCGTTTCAGAATCACGATCCACTTGTTTTAACGTCTCAGCACCGTATAAATGCTGACTTCCCGTCACAAACCAGACTTCCAGTTTTTTCAGATCACTTTTTTCCATCTCAGTAAAATTTAAATTGTTTATATTTTCACGATCCGACCAATATCACGATCAGGAAGTTCCTCCTTCTTAAAGCAATAATAATAGGCACCTTTTTTCGACTCGGTCGAATCCTTTTTATTTGATCTCTTTAATACATCAAGTGATAATACTTTTTTTCTGAAGTTCCCGGGATCGAAGGTACGCTGAAAAATAGCTTCATACAGGCGGCGAAGCTGGGTAAGCGTAAAGTATTCAGGCAAAAGTTCAGGTCCCACCAACTGATAGCCTGCCTTTTGCTGAAGTCTCACCAGCGCCTTCTCCACCATTTCATCATGGTCAAAGATCAGATTAGGCTTTTTCTCAAGCGAAAACCAATCGGCCCCGTACTGATGAACGATTTCTTCATCATGTTTGTCCAACCTGATCAGGGCATAATAGGCTATGCTAATCACTCGGGCTGCTGTCTCCCGTTCAGGGAATGAAAACGCAGCGACCTGTTCCATGTAGATCTGATCCAGTCCGGTTGTTCTTTTTAAAATACGTTCAGCAGCCTGACCGGAAGATTCCCTTTCCTGTACGAATCCACCCAAAAGCGACCAGTTCCCTTTGCCAGGTTCAAAACTCCTTGGATAAAGCAATAACTTCAGTTCGCCATCCATATACCCGAAGATCACACAGTCGACCGCCACATAATGTCGCGGATGTTCTCCGTACATTTCTTTCAAAAATTTCTGCTTAAGCTCGTTCATACGAATCAAAATTATAAAAGTATATTATACTCTTATTAATAAATTTACTTTTTTTATTCACTTATGCTATAGAACATATGCAAATAAAAAGCCACCCGGCATATACCGGACGGCTATAAGGATACAAAACCTTTCTTACAGTTTCTATCGCAGTTTAGAGAAACCGGTAGATGTTTCTGACAAACAGGTAATTTACTGTCTCTTATAATGAATGGGAGAAAGCTCTCTCAACCTTGCTGCAGCGCTTTCGGCAGTAATATCGCGCTGGGGATTAGCCAGCATTTCATAACCGACCATAAACTTTTTTACAGAAGCCGATCTCAACAAGGGCGGATAAAAATGCATATGAAAATGCCATGCCGGATGTTTCTTTCCATCGGTAGGAGCCTGATGAATTCCTGAAGAATAGGCAAATGAAACCTGGAAAAGATTATCATACATGACAGTTAGCCTGCGATAAATATCGGCCAGCGCCATTTTTTCATCTTCATTCATTTGCCCGATATGCTGAATAGATTTCCGGCTGATCACGATGCTTTCAAAAGGCCAGACAGCCCAGTACGGAATGAGGGCCACAAAATGATCGTTCGCCGTGAGTATCCGTACCTTTTTAATCAGTTCCTTTTCCAGGTAATCGGAAAGCAACGTACGACCATGCTTTTCAAAATAGGTTCGTTGTCTGATATCTTCTTTATATGGTTCATTAGGAATTGAACCCGACGACCAGATCTGTCCGTGGGGATGCGGATTACTACAGCCCATGATGCTCCCTTTATTTTCAAAGATCTGGACATAGTTGATAAATTCCTTTGCACCCAGTTCAAGATATTCCCTTTGCCAGGTATCAACCACCCTTTTTATATCAGCCACTTCCATTTCAGGAATAGTCAGATCGTGACGCGGAGAGAAACAGATTACTTTACAGATCCCGCTTTCACTTTTTGCCTGAAATAACTCTCCGTCCGAGAAATTTCCTTCAGGGGCATTGGCAAGCAAAGCACTGAAATCGTTCGTAAAAGCGAAAGTTTCAGTATAGGTCGGATTTTTTAACCCACCTGCCCTTTCGTTACCCGGGCACAGATAACAGGCAGGATCATATTCCGGGCGTTTTTCTTCATACACTTTTTCTACCTGTCCCTGCCAGGGACGTTTAGCCCGGTGTGGTGAAACCAATATCCAATCGCCGGTTAACGGATTGAACCGACGATGGGAATGGTCTTCCATATTAAATGTTGTCATTAACCTGATTGTTTAAAAAATCTTTTTGCCTCCGTCTCCAATTTCGGCGACGTAGAACTCAGGGTTCAAACCTGTTTTAGATTTATATTCTTTGCCAACTTCAGCAATAAACGTATCGATTGCTTCATCTTTGACCACAGAAACGGTACAACCGCCAAATCCTCCACCGGTCATACGTGAACCGATCACGCCATCAATTTTCCAGGCAGCCTCAGCCATTGCGTCCAGTTCCGGACCAGTTACTTCGTAATCGTCCCGCAGGGAGACATGGGAAGCATTCATCAACTTTCCAAATAGTTCAAGATTACCTGCTTTTAGTGCTTTAACTGCATCGGTTGTCCGTTCAATTTCTGAAACTACGTGGCGTGCTCTCGCCCGGACTACTTCATTTTCAATTTTTGGTTCCACCGATTTGAATTCGTCCAAAGAAAGGTCAGCCAACTGGTTAATAGCCTTATACGGCTTAACAGCCTCCACAGCAGCCTTACATTCGCGTACCCGCTCGTTATATTTACCGGAATCCAGTTTATGAGGGCTGTTGGTATTGCTCACCACGATTTTACAACCTTTCAGAACTACGGGAACCAGTTCGTATTCCAGTGTATCACAATTCAGAAAAATGGCATGATCTTTCGCACCCAAGCCTGATGCAAACTGATCCATGATCCCGCACATGACTCCTGCAAACTCATGCTCTGCTTTCTGCCCCATTTTTACCAGGTCTATCCGATCCAGACCATACCCGTATTGATCATCAATAGCCACAGCTGTTACCACCTCAAGTGCCGCTGATGAAGAAAGGCCGGCTCCATTGGGAACATCACCATAAAACAGCAAATCTGCTCCGGCAGCAGGTTTTAATCCACGTTTCACAAACTGCGCAATGACCCCAAGCGGATAATTGACCCAGGCTTTATCTCCCAACGGTTTTGTCAACTCGTCAAGCGATAACTCCGCCTCTAATTCCATATTCAGTGAAGCAAATTTAAATGAAGGACGATTTACTTTACGAATCAGACAGTAATTCCCGAAACTTAGTGCGCAAGGAAAAACAAAACCGCCATTATAATCGGTATGTTCTCCAATTAAATTGACTCGTCCCGGTGAAAAATAACCTGAGAAATCCCCTTCTCCATATTTTTCCACAAATTTTTCTTTCAATGTTTTAATATCCATCTTTATTGGTTTATAAATAAATTAGTAATCGATCAACTGGTGGGTACTGGTAGGTAAAAGTACAAATTAAACGGTTGTCGCATTTTGAGGAATTTATGTTGTAAAACACATGAAGGGTATGAGGCAGAGAGCAGAGGTACCAATACCTTATAATGATTTTCTTCGGATCAGGGTAGCAGGATTTGCAATCTGATCGCGTCGCTTTTCCATGATCATCTCCGCAAGAGTTTCACCCATCCGGTTAAAATCGGTCGAAATGGTCGTGATACCACCGGCTACAACTTCTTTAAGAACTGTATCATTAAAAGAGACGATACCAACTTCTGCACCCAAATCGAAACCCTGTTCTGCAGCCATTTTGACCAGACGTACAAGATTCCGGTCAGACGGAACAAAATACGCTTCCTTTTTCCGGATCTTCCTGTTTTGCAGACTATGGAGTATCTCAAAGTCAATATGCCTCTCCGTACAGAATTTTTCAAATCCTGCTACCCGGCCTTCAGGTTCTTTTCCACCGGGAAAGATCATGATGAGTTTTTCATACTTACTAAGCAGATCTTCCCCTAAGACCAGCGCCTGATATACATCCTGTTCAAAATTCTGATAGATAACAGGATAACGCTTCAAATCCGATTTTAGCCGGTCGAGGATATAAATTTTATCTTCAGGCAATACCGAAAGGATATCAGCCGTATGATCGAACGTAGCCGGCATGATCACATACGAAGTATACTTACCCGAACTTTGATTAATTAAATCTTTAAAAAGCTGAAAATTAAAATGATGAAAATAAATATCCACGTTTGTCCGAATATCCAGCTTGTTCAGAAAAGAAGTGTATAAGTCTTCCTTAAAAGCATTTAATTCGTCAAAAAGCAAAAATATGCGTTCATCCAGGTGCACCTCCGTACTGTTAATATAATATCCTTTCCCGGGAATGGAATGAATGATACCCTTTGCTTTTAATTCGTTAAACGCGACCATTACCGTATCACGCGAAAGACCGAAGTCGGCGCAAATCTGGTTCAAAGAAGGAATTTTGTCTCCAAGAACTAAGTCGCCATTTGAAATAGCATGATAAATTGAATTAATGACCTGCCGGTATTTAGGCACACTCAGGGTATCATCGATTTGAATATTCTTCATTCAGAAAACAGATTTGAGAAATTTGTACACTCAAAATTAGAAAAAAAACATCGACTATAGCAACCGGTACCCACCAGTTGGAGAGAATTATTCGTAACTTGCTGCCTGTATAAAACACAAGTATCAACACACAGGAACCAGGAACCGTGGATCAAGGGAGAAAAGTCCATCCTGTTGAGTTTTATATTTGAGTATAAAAAATGACAACAATAAACCCATAAATAAACTTAGAAGAATGAATATAAGCAGTCAACCTTTTGGAAAGACCAGAGATGGTCAGAACGTGCAATTATTCTTATTGACGAACGACAAGCGACTTACGGTGAAAATTACCAATTATGGTTGTACGGTTATCGCCATTGAAATGCCGGACAAAAACGGTCAAATTGAAAACATAGTCTGCGGTTTCGACAAACCGGATGATTACCTGAGCGACATCTACCTAAGCAATTATCCTTATTTTGGCAGTATCATCGGACGTTACGCCAACAGGATCGCCAAAGGGAAATACAGTATCGATGGGATAACCTACTCCGGGGCAATAAACAACGGAGAGAATCACCTGCATGGCGGGTTGACCGGATTCGATCGCCGGGTCTGGACTCCTGAAGTTGTCGAAACGCGGGAAAAAGCAGGTGTTAAATTTTCCTATTTCAGCCCCGACAAGGAGGAAGGTTACCCGGGAAACCTGAAAGTAAGCTTTACCTGCAGCTTAGACAATGAAAACAGACTGACTTTCCTTTATGAAGCAGAGACCGACCAGGCGACAATCGTCAACCTGACCAACCACACCTATTTTAATCTGACCGGAGGCAAGAAAAACATACTCGATCACGAACTTCACCTGACTGCAAAGAAAATTACGGAATCGAAAGACCTCATCCCTACAGGCAGGATTCTCCCAGTTGAAGGAACTCCTTTCGATTTTACCGTGAAGAAAAAGCTAGGCAAAGATATTTCGACCCTGGCCGAAGGTTACGATCAGAATTTCGTCCTGGATAATGAGGCCGGACAATTGGTTGAGGCAGGCTGTCTGTCTGAAACTGAAAGTGGCCGTGAAGTCCGCGTTTACACGACTCAACCCGGAATACAACTCTATACCGGATACTGGATCCCGGAGCTGACGGTCGGCGGCGTAAAAAAATATGGAAAATACTCGGGTGTTGCGCTCGAGACCCAGCATTATGCCGATTCGCCCAATCATCACAATTTTCCTTCCACGCTATTACGCCCGGGAGAAAAATACGAGCAGACAACTGTCTGTCAATTTAATACAAAATAGCCGTTCCCGCTTTGTCTCTTTGGAAAAATCATTCCTGCCTTTGCAGGAATGATTTTCTTGCTGTTCTTCTCTCCCTGTGGTAGTTGGGTGACCTTTTACATTATCTTCCTATTTTTCTTATTTTTGGAATTGTCATTTAAATAACCAAACTTATGAAGACCATTATCGAACTCTTTGAAGCCAGTGTGAGTAAGTATTCTGAGAATGTCCTCCTTTGGGAAAAAAATGAAGGAGAGTTTCGGGCAACCAGCTACAAGGAGGTACACCGGCAGGTTCTGCAGTTTGCAGCGGGACTACAGGCTACAGGTATCAAAAAGGGTGATCGGATTGGGTTGATTTCAGAAGGGAGAAATCAATGGCTTATCAGTGAATTGGGAATTTTATATGCAGGGGCAATCAATGTTCCCTTATCGGTAAAACTGGATGCCCGATCAGAATTAAAGTTCCGGCTCGAGCATTCCGGATGCCGGATGGTTGTTGTGTCAGAGGGGCAGGCCTTTAAAATTGAGGAAATCAGAAAAGATCTTCCCGCATTGGAAAGGGTCATTTATCTGGATGAAAAAGAAAATCCGGGAGAAAACGACCTCAGCTATGAATCCATTATTATCGAAGGAAAAACGTTCCTCAGAGAAAACAAAAACCTCGTGGAGCAGGTTTACAAGGCTGTGAAACCGGAAGATCTGGCCAACATATCCTATACATCGGGCACTACTGCCGATCCGAAAGGAATTATGTTATCACATCTGAATTACACCGCCAACGTGATTCAGTCGAATACATTGATGGAGATCACATCCGAGTGGAAAACCCTGGCGTTTCTTCCGTGGGACCATGCTTTTGCACATACAGCCTGTCTATATTGCTTCATCTACAACGGAGCCAGTGTTGCGTCACTGGAACCTGGCAAAACTCCAATGGAAACATTAAAAAACATTCCCAAGAATATCAAAGAGATTCAGCCCACCATTCTGATGAGCGTCCCGGCTATTGCAAAAAATTTCCGGAAAGGGATTGAAACGGCAATCCGTCAGAAAGGAAAAATAACCCAAAAGTTGTTTGAACATGCGTTGAAAACGGCTTATCTGTATAACGGCATTGGCTGGGATAAAGGCAAGGGATACAGGGCGTTTTACAAACCGTTAGTGACACTTTATGACAAGATCCTGTTTTCGAAGATCAGGGAAAATTTTGGAGGAAAACTCCGGTTTTTTATAGGAGGGGGCGCTCTTCTGGACATCGAATTACAACGTTTTTTTTATGCAATAGGAATTCCCATGTGCCAGGGATACGGGCTTTCTGAAGCTTCTCCCGTCATTTCATCCAATGCGGTTCACGCGATTAAATTTGGTTCATCAGGCAGATTGGTCAAATACATGGACTTAAAGATCGTGGATGATGATGGACATGAACTTCCGACCGGAGAAAAGGGAGAGATCATGATCAAAGGCGACAATGTCATGGCCGGTTACTGGAACAATCCGAAAGCCACTGCCGAAACCGTTGTCGACGGATGGTTGCATACCGGTGACATGGGTTATATGGATCCCGATGGCTTTCTCTACGTGTTGGGCCGCTTTAAAAGTCTCTTGATTGCCAATGACGGTGAAAAGTACAGTCCTGAAGGAATCGAAGAAGCGATCGTTGATCAGTCTTCGATCATTGACCAGTGCATGCTTTTTAACAATCAAAGTCCTTACACGATCGGATTACTTGTTCCCAACATCCAGGCGATCAACAGGAAACTCACAGGATCAGGATTACAGCCGGGCTCAGATGCGGCGAATAAGGAAAGTCTCCGCCTGCTCCAGGCTGAAGTTGATCAATATAAGAAAGGCGGTAAATTTGAGAACATGTTCCCCGAACGATGGCTTCCCGCGACGATCGCCGTATTACCTGAGGCATTTACCGAACAGAATCATCTTCTGAATTCAACAATGAAGATCGTCAGGGGAAAAATTACAGAGTATTTCTCAAAAGATCTGGACTTTCTGTACACACCTGAAGCTAAAAATATCGTGAATGAACATAACCTGAAGGCAATTGCCGGTTGGAATCGCTAGCAGAACAGGCTGAGGTCATTTTTTGGGAAGGAAGTCTTCGCGGAACGGACTGAATACGTCAATCAGCAAACCAGTCTCGGTACATCTCACTCCGTGAACGGTATCAGAGGGCACAAAAAACGAATCGCCCGCCCGGAGCAGTTGCACCTGGTTGCCAATGGTCACTTCAAAAGCCCCTTCCGCGATATAGCTGTTCTGGACGTGCGGATGTTTGTGCAAAGCTCCAACCGCTCCTTTATCAAATCTCACCTTAACCAGCATGATACGGTCGTTATACCCCATGATCTGACGGGAAACGCCTTCACCCAAATGCTCCCATCCGGTCGTTGCCGTTTCAAAAAATAGTTTGGATTCCATCTGCCAAAATTTAATTTTACTAAAAATATAAAGACGGGAAACCTGCTAAAATCTCCCGTCACAAAATTTTTTTTTACGAAAGATTCAACTATTAAATAGTGACGAGCTTGTATCTCGGCACCAATGCTTTCATGACCACCCAGCCAATCAAATAAGCGACTGCGCAAATGCAAAAAATGATGAAATATCCCGCAGGCTTACCGTCAAAGCCCATAAACTGCATGTTGGTTGCTTCCGCATGAGTAAACAATTTACCCGCCGACTTTTGTAAGATCAACGAGCCCACACCACCGGCCATGCCCCCGATTCCGACAATAGAAGCGACGGCGCCTTTGGGGAACATGTCGCTTACGGTAGTAAAGATATTCGCCGACCAGCTTTGATGCGCTGCACAACCGATCGATATCAGCAGGATTGGTATCCACGCGGCATTTCGGCCAAGTGTATCGGAAAAATAGTATCCGAGTGGCTGTGCAAAAAGTACGCAAAGCGGGAAAAAAGCAAAGATTAACATGGCTTTCATACGAGCTGCATATGGATTTGCTCCCGTACGGTTAATGAAAATGGTAGGCAGTTTTCCCCCATAAATGGATAAGATGGTAACAATGGCATAAAGCGTAAAAATAAGTGCCTTTCCAAGGCCATCAGTGGTTTTAATTTCAAATTGGCTGAATAAATAGGAAGGAGTCCAGAACAGGAAAAACCACCAAACCCCGTCGGTCATAAATTTTCCGAAAGCAAAGGCCCAGGTCTGTTTATACGTGAAACACTTCCGGAACGGTATTTTCCTTTCTTCTTCCGCGGGTTTCATTTGCTCAAGCGCTGTTTCTTCCCGCTTATCCTGCTGGATATAATTCAGCTCAGCCTGATTTACAAATTTACTCTTCTGAGGTGCATCATACAAAAATACCCAGAAAGCCATCCATAAGAAACCCAGGGCACCTATGATCACAAAAGCCAGTTCCCAACCGAAAGCTTTAGCCAGATCGGGTATTGTTAACGGCGCTGCCAATGCCCCTACCGAAGCCCCGGCATTGAAAATCGAGGTAGCAAAGGCGCGGTCCTTCTTCGGAAAATATTCAGCTGTTACCTTGATCGCAGCAGGAAAGTTGCCTGCTTCACCGAGAGCCAGCACGCACCTGGCAATCAAAAAGGCATACATGCTTACGGTTGCGATCACAACTGCCACGTCGCCTGTAGCCGCCATTAACTCCGCTGCCGAACGCAGCCCAACCCATTCTTCAGTAACGATACCACAAAGGGCATGCAAACAAGCTCCAACCGACCATACCCCGATGGCCCATAAAAATCCTTTTTTGGTCCCCAACCAATCGATAAATCGTCCGGCAAAAAGCATACAGACCGCATAGAATATGGAAAAGATACCCGTAATATTCCCATAAATATTATCATTCCAGTGAAATTCGGGTTTAATAAACTCATCCCAGGTCAGCGACAGCACCTGCCGGTCGAGGTAATTAATTGTTGTTGCGACAAACAGCAAAGCGCAAATCGCCCATCTGTATTGCGTCATCTTTCCGGAAATCGATTTTTCGTTCATCTTAGCTAGGTTTTACAAATGATTATTAAATTAGTTTTTCCTCAGGTTGCTGATTACTTCAAGTGCTTCCCGGCACCTGTCCGTGATGGCCAGCCAGTTTTTTGCAGCCAGTACATCTTTCGGAAAGAGTTGAGAACCCATTCCCACGCAATGCACGCCGGCTTTAAACCAAGCTGTCAGGTTAGCCTCATCGGGAGAAACGCCCCCGGTTGGCATGATGCTGGCGTAGGGCATCGGGCCTTTGACTGCCGCCACGAATTCTGGCCCGCCCACCTGGGAGCCGGGAAAAATCTTCACCACTTCGCTTCCCAGTTCATGTGCGCGGCCAATTTCCGTCACCGACCCGCAGCCCGGGCTCCAGGCTATTTTCCTTTTGTTACAAATCCGGGCAGTTTCTTCATCAATCAACGGCGAAACAATGAAGTTAGCTCCCAGTTGAATATACAGGGCCGCGGTAGGCGCATCGACCACTGATCCTACACCCAAAATCATTTCCGGACACTGAACCGCGGCCCACTTATTCAGTTCTCCGAAAATTTCATGAGCAAAATCACCACGGTTCGTGAATTCAAACACACGAATCCCGCCATCGTAGCAAGCTTTTACCACTGACTTGCAGGTATCCGTATCAGGATGGTAGAACACCGGTACAATGCCGGTCTCTTTCATCTTTAATGCAACTTCTATTCTGGTAAATCGAGACATATTATTTCAAAATTTAAGACATCAGTATCAATTGACGTCAGATCCTTAGATGTTCAGGTATTCAGACAGTCCGGGAAACTTAAAATCCGTGTTCCGGTCTTCCATTTCCGTCCTCCGCTATGCTCCAGGCGCTATGTTCTGCACCCCCTTCCATTCATGTTCGGCTCTCTGTTCCGGCCTACGGTTACCGTGCTACGCGTCCGGAGGCATCCCCTCCCATTAGTTTTTCCACTTCATCCACGGTCACCTGGTTAAAATCACCGTAGATGGTGTGTTTCAGACACGAAGCAGCAACAGCAAAGTTCAAAGCTTTCTGG
>JBDKTZ010000479.1:0-10042 GCA_039679975.1 Prolixibacteraceae bacterium | reverse complement strand
CTGCTTTTTGAATAAAGTCGGCGCTAATCACTGCCGACCGGTCAAAAGCCTTGCTTTTTTCCCAGGGCAGCCCCTTATCTTTTAATTTATTTTGCAAATCCCGTGCTGTAAAATCGATGCCCAGTCCAATCTCATCATAGTAGCGGCCTGCAAAGCGGGTTTCAATATGTGACCCTAATCGTTTGATCCGGACAATCAGTTCGCACTCATAATGCAGATCGTGACTGAACCCGGGAATATAAAAAGGGTCATTATTCCGGAGCAGCGCCGAATCGGGTTTCATAAAAATGACCGGCTCTTCAGGAACTTCGCTGTTTAGCTCCCGGATATGTTCACTGTAGTTTCTTCCAATGCAAATGATTTTCATAGTCGTAAGAATTTAGACACAAGTATCTTTGCCTTGTTACCTTCTTCCATTCTCCGGTTTCCCTTCTTTTATTCTTTCATTCTCAGCTTGATGGCAGTCAGTACCTTTTTAGTATAAAGCGGAAATTCGCCGTTCATGACCCAGCCATAATACCCGGCTTGCTCACGCAACACCTTTTCCACGGGAATACCTTTATTTTTCCCAAAATTAAACACCTCAACACCCTTTTCGTCATATACAATACGTCCCACAAAATCGACGTTACGGTCATATGATGAAAAACTGCATAACGCTTCCACATCGTTTACAATAGGCTTGCTCACCCGTCCCTGCGTATCTTCGTATTCTGCATCCTGATATACATCAAGCTGAGCTTTCAGCACATCATACGTAGCACGCGTATCGACCATAGCTCCATGAGCGCCATCCAATTCCTGATGACAATAAAACTTAAATGCAGCCGCCAAAGTCCTCTTTTCCATTTTATGAAAAATGGCCTGAACATCGATAAACTTTTTCCTCTTCATGTCAATATCCACGTCAACCCGTATAAATTCCTCGGCCAGTAACGGAATGTCAAACCGGTTGGAGTTGAAACCCGCCAAATCGCATCCTTCTATAAACTGTGCCAGGGAACGGGCTACTTCCCTGAATGTCGGAGCATCTTTTACATCATCGTCATAAATCCCATGGATCTTGCTGGAATGCTCGGGAATCGGCATTTCAGGATTAATACGCATTTCCCTGCTTTCCTCGGTACCATCCAGATTGATTTTCAACAAGGCGATCTCCACAATACGGTCTGTCACAATATTAATCCCGGTGGTTTCCAAATCCAGAAAGATCAGTGGATTCTTTAAATTCAACTTCATCTGTTTCTTCGGTTTTGTTTCTTTTCTTAAAAATAAAAGACCTAACAGATCATTTCTGTTAGGTCAATGGGCTATCTCAATTTTTTGTTACGCATTGATCATCATGGGCATAAGAAGCATCAACGTATCTTCATCATCGGATTCTTTTTCAACAGGAAGAAGTAATCCCGCCCGGGTGGGATCTGAAAGTTCAACACGAACTTCTGTTGAGCTCAGGTTATTCAGGATTTCCTGCAGGAAAGTAGACTTAAAACCAATTTCGATCTCATCACCTTCATACTGGCATTTGATCCGTTCAACAGCAGAAATCGAAAAATCGACATCCTGGGCAGAAACGACCAATTGACTGTCATCGATCTGAAATTTAATCAGGTTGCTGGCCTGATTGGCAAATACGGAAACACGTTTTACCGTATTATAAAACTCCAGCCGATCCACTAGCAGCTTATTGGGATTATTGGTTGGAATCACAGAATTATAACTGGGATAATTACCTTCCACCAGTCGACAAATCAATTTGAAATTGGTCAGTGTGAAAAATGCGTTCTTATCGTCAAACTGAAGTTTCACATCAAAATCTTCTTTCACCAGCAGATTCTTCAACAAAGCGGCGGGTTTTTTAGGAAGAATAAATGAAGCTTCTGTTTCCGCTTTGGCGTCACGTCGTTTATACCGGACAAGTTTATGGGCGTCGGACGCGACAAAAGTCATATCATTTTCTCCGAGTTCAATATAAATGCCGTTCATTACCGGACGCAACTCATCGTCGGCAGTTGCAAACAAAGTTTTTGATATGCCGCTAAGTAATACATCATGATTGACTTTGATGGTCGACGATACTTCCTCCTTGATACGGGGCAACTGGGGAAAGTCATCACCACTCTGTCCGACAATACTGAACTTCCCGTTTTCTGAATAGATATCGATCGAAAAAGTCTCCTGTTCAATTTTAAACGTCAATGGCTGCTCAGGAAATTCCCGAAGGGTATCGTTCAGTAATCTGGCGGGAATGGCAATATCACCCTGACCTTCGGTATTATCCAGCTTCAGACTGGTGATCAGCGTCGACTCCAGATCCGAAGCTGTAACCGTCAACCGGTTTTCCTCCAATTGAAATAAATAGTTATCGAGTATGGGCAATGTATTTTTTGAACTAATCACCTTACTGATCGCATTCAGATGACTAAGTAATTCAGTACTGGAAACAACGAACTTCATAGGTGTAAATTTTATATGATATTTATTAGCAATTCCACATTAGCGAAACCAATTCGTCAGGAGATGCCTGCATTTTTTTCCCTGACAAACAAATTACACGAATATACAAACTTTGCTTTTCTTTATCGATGCTTTCCCGTCAGATTTTATACAAAGAAATTAACCGTCTTTCTCTTAATGTCGTTTACTAAACTATAATCTTATATGATAAAGCCTTTTCTGATGGTGCCGCCTCCTTTCTAACAATGAAGCAAAAAGAAATAATATCGTTATTCCTCGAGAAGTTTAACAAGCTTACTATCGAGTATGATTAACAATATCATAACTATTAATTTCAACTTTTCCTTTTATCATTTCCGGAATATTATATGATTTCAGTAGCCTGTCATAATATTCCGGATCTTTTTGCGGAAGCAGGAATGCTTTTCCCGTCTTCCCTTTGTTATCAAGATAAGCAATATATAGACGGGTGTATAGGCCATCCATCCTTCTGCTGCCAAAAACAAACCAACGACTGTTCGATGACCAGGAATGATAACTTTCCACATCATTACTATTTACAGATTGCATGTCGACATACTTCCCGGTTTTTAAATCCATTAAATACAGATCCGCATCTTTATGCCAAATATGGAAATTACCAAATTCAGATAAGGTAAACAACAAATATTCACCATCAGGCGAAACCCTTGGAAAAGCGGCGCTTCCTCCGGAGATTTTTGCATTATAAATTGTATCAGCTTTTTCTCCGAATGTTCTTCGTTCCGGATCGAATGAAACAGAGCATAGATTGTATTTTACTGAATCAATTTTTTCCGGAACAGGTAACGCTTTGGCAGAACAATAATAAAGTATCTTTCCATCCGGAGAAAAAGAAGGAAATGTCTCAAATGCATTTTCAGAAGAAAGAAGGGGTGTTGTAAAGACTTCATGTTTCCCTATATCATATATTACGACATCAGACTTAGAATCAAAGACCTCAACCCGGTCTCTGTTATTCGCATAAAAAACCTGACGGGTTTTATTAACTGAAAACGCAACATATTTACCGGAAGGATGCCATGACGGATAAACCAAAGGCGAGTGAACTGTGTCTGCTTTTGTATTTAGTTTCCCCGTTTTCCCCTCCTTAATCAATATTGTTCCTGCATTGGGACCTCCCCGAACATGAAAAAGCATTTGTCCGGGATCCTGCATGCAAAATGAATGGCAATTTACACAATTGAAATTACTAACTCTGTTTTCATAAACAGGAGACTCATGATATCCCTCTATATCCCGCTGGTAAATACCCATTTTATCCCAGGCTGAATAACCGGGTTCAATCAGTCGGTATGCAATATAAGGATCCATCGGTTCCGGAGCGATCACGATGAAAAAAGGTTTATATTTCTTCCACACGTCTCCGTTTTTCGTAAAGACTGTCAATTTAATCTTTCCTCCTTTGTTTTCTTCCAACAGTTTTTGCCATTTGCGCCTTGGAACGCTGAACTTTCCTGATGATGACACTTTTATGGAATCCTCTCTCCCTTCAACAAGAAGAATTCCCCGGGATTGAGTACCCCGGCAACAAAAATTCAATGGCGCTATGTTTGCGGGGACAGTAACATTTATATAATCAGGGAATATGTCCGGTAAAACACCCATATCCTCAGAATTCCTGACTGATACGGAACAGGAAAAAAAAATCAAATACCCGAAAAACAATGATACCTTACGAAATATGCCCATATCTTTGACTCATTAGGTAAAATGAAGAAAAAACCAATACGTAGAACCAAAATACCTTTTCATAATCTTCTCAACATTCGGGTTCTTATAATTTTTCTTCAGCATTAATTTATATTGTTTAAACTGCTGAATATTCTTTTCCGATATGCCCTTTTTGTTCCATTGGTTCGGGAGGTCGTCGTAATAAACGAGAAGAGCCTGCTGATATACATCAGGTAACACACCGATCATTCCTTCTCCTCTGTACTTAGTCAAAATTTCAGTAAATCCCCGTACATCTTTCTGTAAAAGATAACTTGCAAACATGTATTGTTGTGCGGCTTTATTTTTATAGTTTTTCATAGCCAACGCACGCGACATTTCCAAAAGATCATTAATCACCGCCGACCTGCCGGCTGAAAGCAGAAAATTCCTTTTCGCCCCAATCAAATGATCGGCCATACAAAGTGAATCATTATAAAGAAAGCATCGTTGGCCTTTTGCCCATTTCCTATAGAAAAAGGTATGTTCCAGAATTTTGATATATTTTTCAGCGACAGGATATTCTCCAAAGATCAGATTTGTTTGAACTAACCTTTTTAATAATCGCCCGCTACCTCCCTGTGAAAACAGGTTGCCTTCAAAGGCATACCTTTGGGAAGAGGCTATATCACCTATATAGAAACGAATGTCGCTCAAAAGCGGTGATAATCCACCAATATCCTTTTGAGTGATCTCAAGTCCATAAACTCCTGATTGACTGAAATTAAACAATTCACCGATGAGAAGATCCCTTTGTGCAAGTGCCAGGTTCTGATAATCCAGGTAAAGAAGATTGTCAATGTCTTTTCCTTTACAAATTTTAATGATTTTGTCCCATCGCTCATTCCTTGCAAAATAATCCAGCTTTTTCAATTTATATAAACCAATATCAGCATACTTCCCGATACATAGGATAACCACACAGATAACCACCAAAATCTGAGTTCCTAACAAAAAATATTTCCTTTGTGTCTTTTTGGGATCATCAATCTTTCCAAGAAAGGGAATAATGATGATCCATAACGGCAAAATGATCCATGAAATATAAACTAAACTGATTGGCCTTAACGCCGGATGATAATACAAGTCGGGAAGAAAGCTCATCCGGTAATTACCCATTAGTGAATAATGCACTGATATAAAAGAGATAAACAAAGCGAACGCAAGTACGAAAATACCATAAAGTTTTCTCTTATTATCTGCTCTTAAATTCATCAGGATAAAACATACTGCAAAAAGAATAGAAACTGATCCGGAGAACCAATACAGTAAAGGTACCAGAAAGAAAGCGATCAGGTATTTTGAATCTGATTTGATTTTTGCTTCAAGAATGAATAAACAACCTATGCACATAAGGTATGCTATTATCCCATGAAAAAAATAATTATAGTCAAAACACAGGAGGAGATGAAACAGACAAATGGAGACAGAAGCAATAAAATTCCTTTTACCTCTGTTCACCATGGTCAGTAATTTATCAGACAACAGGTAAATAAGTGAAAGCAAAATAGCCGTAATAAATGCTCCGACAAATGGCACAATAAAAAGCTGAACTAAAAAATGTGACGTGTATTCTGTAAACCCTCCCGGATAAAGTATACTCTCAACAAAATATGCGGTAGTGGTGAGAAATAATTGGAACTGTTCCACATAATAGAAATGATACCTATTGAATTCCTGTAAAAACAAAAAAATACCTGTAAAAAGAGCCATTAAAAAAATGATATATTTTTTATTCATACCACTTATATTTTTATTTCGTGGTTCCAAACAATTTTCAAAGATCTTTAAAATTAATATTTATGCACGTTCAATTGTTATTGTTTAAGTCTTTAATTAACGACGGTCTGCAACAGCTAAGTTATCGCATCCTTATTCACATCAAACTAAGTTAATTGTACTTTCTTTTTAAATATCAGGAAAAAAATATATCAGACTTTCTGATGGAGTTTTTGGATCATCAGGACAGCTGCTTTTCGGGATGCACCGGGCGCTCCCAGTTTCTGACGAAGCTCTTCATAACTCTTCGTGATCTGATCCCTGTAATCCCCATCATTTAATATCCGGTTTAATTCATTCCGGATATTTTCAACAGAATACCGCATTTGCAATAGTTCTCTTACGGCTTCGCGTCCGAGTACCAGATTGACAAGAGAAGCCCATTTTACTTTAATAATGATATGACCGAGAACTTCCGTTAACATACCGCCCGCCATACGATAACCCACAATCTGGGGACAGCCAATAATGCCGGCCTCCAAAGAAACAGTGCCCGAAGCCAGAACAGCCACCTCTGCCTGCTGCAAAACTTCATAAGTTTTGCCCCGGACAAGTGTCGCCTTATATCCTTCGGTCAGCTTTGTGTAGACCTCTTCTTCAATGTTTGGGGCTGCTGTAATGATAATCTGATGAGTTTCAAAAGCAGATGCTGCCTGAAGCATGCGGGGCAACAGCGACCGGATCTCCTGCAGCCGGCTACCCGGCAGCAATGCAATAACCGGCTCCTCCGTCAGTTGGTTCTCTTTACAAAACTGGCTGAACGATATTTTTTCAGGTCCTGCCAGCAAAGCGTCCAGAACAGGATTTCCTACATAATGGACGGGGTAATTGTGCCGGTTGTAAAATTCAGTCTCAAAAGGAAGGATGGTAAACATCTCATCCACAAATGCCCTGATCTTTTCGATCCGCTTCTGCTTCCAGGCCCATATTTTTGGAGAGATATAATAATATGTACGTATTCCCCTGCTTTTGGCAAATTCGGCCATCCGCAGATTAAAACCAGGGTAATCGACCAGTATCAGTACATCAGGATCAAAATTAACGAGATCCCGCTCACAGATCTTCATATTCCTTTGAATGGTTCGGATGTTCATTAATACAGGTACAAACCCCATGAAAGCCATTTCCCGGTAATGCTTCACCAACTGCATCCCGGCTCTCTCCAAAAGATCGCCTCCAAATCCCCTGACAACCGAATCACGATCCAGGTTCACCAGCTCACGGATCAGGTTGGAAGCATGCAAATCGCCCGAGGCTTCCCCTGCTATTACATAATACCTCATTAACAACGGCTGTTAGATTTTAGACTTCAGAATTTCCAGGTTTTCATTTGATTGAATGTTTCCCTGCAGGTCATATCGACACTCACCGGAACTACGGAAACCTTTTGGTTTTCAAGAGCAAAAATATCCGTACCGGGAGTATCAGGCTCAAAGTTCTTAAAAGATCCGGCCAGCCAGAAATAATCGCGCTGGTGAGGGTCCGTTCTGCGTTCAACTTCCTCAACCCACTTCCCTGCAGTTTGACGGCATACCTCAATCCCCTTAATGTCCCCTTGCGGAATGTTTACATTCAAACAGGTATAGAGCGGCAATCCATTTTCGGCAACCGCCTGAAAAATTCTGGCCACCCACATCTTTGCCCTTGTAAAATCAGCATCCGGATCAAAATCACACAGCGAAAAACCCATCGAAGGTACCCCATGCAGACTCCCTTCAATCGCTGCTCCCATCGTACCTGAATAAACCACACTGATCGAAGAATTGGAACCGTGATTGATTCCTGAAACCACAAAGTCGGGATGCCGTTCCAATAAATGATTAAACCCCACTTTCACGCAGTCGACCGGAGTTCCGTTACATTTATACAACAGATAACCGGTCCCGCTTTCCATCTTTGTTACCCGTAAAGGCTCATCAACCGTAATGGCGCTGGATTTCCCCGACATAGCCTTTTCCGGCGCAATCACAACAACGTCTCCAAAAAGGCGCATGACATCAGTTAGTTCTTTTAATCCTTTCGCATACACACCATCGTCGTTGCTAATCAGGATCAAGGGGCGTTCTTCCATTTTTTCATGCTTTTACAGACGACAAATATAATCCAAACCACCCGAACCTCAATTGATTTTTCCTGTATTTAATCGCGGTATTCTTTTCATTAGTGGAGATATCTTTAATAATTTATTTCTTTTCTTTGAATTCTTTTAAAAAATATTTTTTAACATTGCTTAACAAATAAAAAGGAAACCAGCTATGTCACCCAATAGGAAAATAGATCCGTCAAATATGGCGGTCACTGAGCTGAAGCGATATAAGCTCCGAATACATATTCTGAAGACGCTTTATAAAAAAGGTATGCAATCCTCATCATCCCTGACGAAAAAGACCAATGTCAGCCTCCCCACTGTCCGCTCGGTACTGAATGATCTGATTAAAGAAAAAATCGTATCGGCATCAGGTATTGGTGATTCCATAGGAGGAAGAAAGCCTGTTATCTACAGTCTGGAAAAAGATGCTTATTTTGTCTTAGCCGTTGAAATGGGTCACTATACAGCCAAAGCAACGATCGTTGACTGCCTGAATAATCACAGGGCCGGTGTTCAGGAATTTGAGACCAACATTGATGATCCTGAACTGGAGATGAAGCTGGAGAAGGTGTTGGATATTCTGCTTCAGGAAGCCGGGCTTTCAAAAGATAAGCTATCGGCTGTTGGAGTAGCGATGCCAGGATTAATTGACTCCGATCATGGGATCAATAAGACTATCAAAGATCCGGAGGCACAGAATATCGGGGAACGGCTTTCAACCCATTTCAGGATCCGGACCTTCATTGAAAATGACGCGAGAATGCAGGCTTTGGGTGAATTTGTTCTGGGAAAAGCAAAGAACGCCATGAATACCCTGGTTGTGAACTGGAGTTGGGGACTGGGGCTGGGTGTAATCCTGAATGGGGAAATTTACAAAGGAGCTAATGGTTGCGCAGGTGAATTCAGTCATATCCGGATCACGGAAAACGGAAATTTATGTGAATGCGGGAAAAGAGGATGTCTTCAGACAATAGCCGGAGCCAGGCACCTGCTGAATATGGCCCGCGAAGAAGTTCAAAAAGGGACCATTTCCCAGCTTACCAAATTATTTGGAGCAAAACCGCAAGAAATGAACCCTGCTGATATTATCAACTGTGCCAAAAAGGGTGATGAACTCTCGATCTCTTTATTAAATGTCCTCAGTACCAATGTCGCATGGGGACTTTCAATACTAATCCAAATTTATAATCCTGAACAGATTGTTTTAAACGGGCCAATGGCAAAAGGCGGACAATACATATTGATACCGATCCAGCAAGCGATCAATCAATATTGTCTGACGAATATCTCGGAACATGTCCGGATCGAAATCTCTGATTTGGGAGAACATTCCGGCTTACAAGGGGTGTCAGTGATGGTCTTTCACAAACTTTTCAGGGATAAATCATTGGAACAAGCCGGCACCGGGAATCTATCAAGCACATACTTCAAAAACGATATATTATGAAACGAAAAGCATTATTGAAGAAGGAACCATTCAATATACAAGAAATCAGACCAACTGACTAATTCAAAAGATTATCATGTGAATTAACAAATTAACTGATTTTGAATTCAAATGACCTTTTCAGGGGAATATCCATTGTTTTGATTAGGATTTAAATATTATTCTCCGCCCATTGAAACGATGATCGAAAAATATTATTAACTCTCCAATTCTGGTATAACGTTCTTAAAATAGCTTGACATTGGAATTCCATGTTGCTGAGAGTTATAATCATCCCCTGGGTTTTGAGAAGCAACATGTTCGTTTCATTATTTTTGTTAACTTTTACCAATGCGATACTGCAAATCATGAATTCAAAACCATAAACTTATGAATCGATCATTAATTATTTTTAATCTGTTTTTGGTCTGGTTTCTGGCGGGCCCGCTTCGGGCAGAAGATGTCCGGCTAAAGACAAGACTAACCCGGCTGACCATCGACAGCAACGGTTTTTTTTCGTCAGTGAATGTAGCCGGTAA
>JBDKTZ010000622.1:0-7987 GCA_039679975.1 Prolixibacteraceae bacterium | reverse complement strand
GGATCGGATTGTTTTCATACTTGGTCCACGGGCCGGTCACTGCCGTGGCCGTCGCAAAACCAACCCCGTAGAAAGGGCTTTCGTAGCTGTTGGCCGAGTAGGTCATGTAATAAACGCCGTTGTGTTTCACCACAAACGATCCTTCATTAACCCGGGGCCACACCTTTTCCCATTCCTGTGAAACGTTGATGCACTTATGCATCGTTTCAGGTTTAATATCGATCAGGTTTTCTTCCAGTTCGGCTACCCAGATGTTCAAGCCGTCGTTGAAGCGGTCAAAGAACATGTACGGTTTGCCGTCGTCGTCAATGAACAACGAATTGTCGATGCACTTCTCACCTTCGATCATCGGCTTTTGCACTTCCTGGACAAAGGGACCGGTGGGTGAACTGCTTGTTGCCACACAAATATGTTCGTCGGCCGAGTAATACATGTAAAATTTGCCGTTCACATGATACACTTCAGGTGCCCAGAACCAGCGGTCGGCCCAGACGTCTTCCTTTTTCAAGGCCAGTCCACCCGGCACACCCGCCGGCACGCTCCAGGTCTGAAGATCGTCCGAGACAAAAACGATGATCCCATTGTCCGAATAAGTTCCGTAGGCATAGTACTTTCCCTGCCAAAGCATAATGAACGGGTCACCCAGAGGGACTTTTAACGCCGCAGGCTCAGGTTCTGGTTCAGGATCCGGTTCACTCTTCGAACAGGAGTATCCGAATGTGCAGAAAAATAAAAAAGAGATCGCAAACAGGTATTTCATTCGTATAAAATGTTTTTGTTTTATTGAAACTTGGCACGTACTCATGGAATAGCCATTGATACATTTTCGGTTGGTATGAACTTTGGTTTTTATGGCTATTTCATGTGTAAATAATTTGTTTTTTATGGCTGGATGAATGGCCTTATTAAAATAATTCCACCTGCCTGTTGGCAGGTGGAAAAGAAGAGATTTACCATCCCGGGTTTTGCATTAGCCCTTTCAGGTTTTTATCAATCTCATCCTGTGCTATCGGGAAGAAATAATGCTTGGGGTTCTCAAATATTCGGTCTTCAACCTTGGTCCGTTTGTAAAAGTTATTGTCCTGTTTATTCGCTCCCGCAAAAATGTTCAGCGAATGAATAGGCTTATTCTCTGAATTTTGCGCATCTTTCCAACGGCGAACGTCAAAGTAGCGGTGCGTTTCAAAAGCCAGTTCAATGCGTCGTTCATGCTTGATCTTGTCGCGCATCTGCTCTTTGGATAAACCAGATGGGAGACCTGGCAACCCTGATCTTTCCCTGACGGCATTTACATAGGCATAAACGTCGGCCACCGGTCCTGAAGATTCGTTCAGGGCTTCCGCATAATTCAGGTAAATCTCAGCCAGACGGGCAATAATCCAGGTCGTTTGCGGAACAATATAGGGATTCCACCAGGCGGTGGGATCGACGATTTTCCGCATCAGATAACCTGTTTTGCAGTAATCGGAACCAGCAAACCGTTTTCCGTCAATTCCGTCGAACCAGAATTGCAGCTCATGGTTCTTCCAGAATTGACCGGGGAAGTTAATGCTGGCATAGAAACGAGGTTCGCGACCCACAAACATGTTGCTTACCCCGGCAGGCCATCTTCCCGGTCGTTCTGCGGCAGCATAGCCGTCTTCCCGGTAGCCTGAAGCGAGGTTAATTACCGGCGTTAGCCCATCGTTGGTGTATCCTGTGACAGGCGCCAAACCGTTTTCCATTTCATAGGCATCGACCTGTTCCTGGGTAGGATTGATAATCGAAAAACCAGCGAGACTAATGGGGTCGGCACATCTCAGATAATGGCTGTAACGATCCAGATTTTTTGCAAATAAGATCTCCTTGTTCCAGCTTTTAAGGAAAAGTTCCTGATAATTCTGGACAGGATCGTTGGTAACGCTTTTATATAATCCGTATCCTGCAGCGGCTGCCGCATCAATACATGCCTTTGCCGCGGCAGCGGCTTTTTGCCATTTGGTTCCGTCAAAAGCTCCGGGAATGAGCTGAAGTCCGGTGGAATCTTTGAAATCGGTGTATGCGCTGTTGCCGTTGTACAACGGGCTTGCGGCATATAACAGTAACCGTGACTTCAACGCCAGCGCTGCAACGCGGGTTGCCCTCCCCGTATCAGTCGAAGGCATTCTGTCGGGCAGTAAAGCCGCGGCGCTGTCACAATCGGCTGCCATAAAGCTGATGCATTCGTCGATCGGACTTCTCGAGTAACCCAGCATGTTATCGCTTAAATTAAGCGAGCGGTCCAGCAAGATGATCGGCCCGTATACCCGGAACGAGAGGAAATGAAAATAGGCGCGTAAAAAATGAGCTTCCCCTTTCCAGATTGCTTTTTCAGCTTCGGTAACAGGAACTTTATTCAGGTTCTCCAGGAACATATTGACTTTTCGGGTTGCCATGTAGGTCTCGTTCCAGACGGGTACCCTTGTGATGTTGTTAGGGTTCCAGGCGCCGGAATTAATCTGGTGCGAAAAAGCGCCGCCATAGGCAATCTCCATTTCATCGCATCCGCCCACAAAAGGGCTTCTCCAGGCACCACCGTCGTCAGCAAAGTTAGCTTCGGTCGGGATCCAGCTATAAATATGCGTCAAAAAATTATCGGCATAGATCGGATCGCTGAATACATCGTCGAGAGTCATATCCTCATCAGGCGTCTTATCCAGGTAATCCTCACAGGAAGCAAAAAGTAATAACGATAACAGGAGTATTAAATTATTTTTTTTCTTCATGACTGCATTTTTTAAAAATTAAGTTGAGCACCAATGTTTAATGCGCGCTGTTGAGGATATCCTCCGGTGCCAAAATTAGATTCGGGATCGATAATTTTGAGTTTATCGAAACATAACAGGTTTGATCCGTTAATAAACAGCCTGATTTTCTGAATTCTTACCGATTTACAAACCGATTCATTGAAGTTATACCCTATTTCCGCATTCTTCAACTTAATGTAACCCGCATCTTTCATATACAGCGTACTGGTCTGATAATTATTCGGGTTGTTGCCGTTAATCACTGCCGGATATTTGGCATTACTGTTGTCGGCTCCTTCAATCCAGCGATTGTCGTAATATTCACGCATGACATTGTAGTTGGGGTATTCCAGCATAAAAGGATACATACCTTCGGTATCCAGGAATGTGTTCGCATGAGCAGTTCCGGTGAAATTTAAGGTCAGGTCAACTCCCTTGTACGCAACAGTAGTTCCGAAGCCAAACATAATTTCCGGCGTCCTTCCATAGCCCAGGGCGACCCTGTCGTAGGTATCGATCTTGTCGTCGCCATTCATATCCTTGTATTTGATATCGCCGGGCCGTACTACTGACATAAAGTTCTGTTTTGGACTATCGGCAATTTCTGCCTCATCTTCAAATAATCCCAGCGCAACCAGTCCAAAAGGTTGCCCAACCCTTCTTTGTCTTGTACTTTGGTATTCGTATTTTGGCGTTGGCGTGTCATCTTCTATAATTTTATTCCGCGCAAACGTAAAGTTGCCCCTGAAAGAGTAATAGAACCCGTTTTGAGTAGTATGTTTGATCTCAAGCATACCATCGAACCCTTTGTTATTAACCTTTCCGAGATTCGCCCACGGAATAGTGGAAGAGGTGATCCCCGATATATTCGGAATGATCCTTCTTTGCAGCAAAATGTCCTTCCGGTCTTCATTAAACACATCTGCCTGAAGCGAAACGGTGCCATCAAATAATTCGAGGTCAAAACCCAAATCAGTTTTATAGGATTTTTCCCAGCTTACATCATTGACACCGAGTTTATCTTCCGCATATCCGGGATACCATTGCTGGGTATCGCCAAAAAAGTATCCGTTGGCGCCTTTATTAATCGTGGACAAATACAGGAATCGCGTTCCTCCAATCTGATCATTTCCCACAACACCATAGGTTCCGCGAATCTTCAGGTGATTGATGGCCCGGATATTCCAAAAATCTTCACCGGTAACCACCCAGCCCACTGAACCGGATGGAAAAAATCCGTAGCGACGACCTTTGGGAAAGTTCTCTGATCCGTTATAACCAGCGTTGAACTCCAGCAGGTAACGGTTATCGTATTCATACGTAACCCTTCCTGCCAGACCCTGACGACGGTAAGGTAAGTTCATGATGGAACTTCCGGCCGTCAAATCCTTATAGTCCCGTCTGTTAAATAAGACCATCGTTGTCAGGTGATGAACACCGAAGCTTCGGTCATAGTTACCTCCGGCTTCATAATAATAAGCACGGTTCGATGTATTCCCCACTCCATAACCCATGGCTCCCTGCGCCCGGACTACATTGTATTTATCGGCTCCGGTCACCGGATCAGGTCCCAGATACTGCTTGACTTCATAATCTACCCCACGATACACGTCATTGTAGTAATAATAGTCATAGGCGAATTTGGCATTAAACGACAATCCTTTGGTTACCAGATCGGATAAATCCCACTTGGCGCCAAATGTCCCCTGCAAGGTGTTCATAAATTTTTTGTCATATCCGCTTTGCGTGGCCATTGCCCATGGATTATCCATCAGGTAAGACACGCCTCCGCCCGGTGATCCGTCAGGATTTTGTTTGGCATAACTGATCGGAGAGATGACTTTCATCGATCTGAAAATATCATTGGCAGAACGTCCGGGATAGGTACGGTCTTCGATAATTCCGCCGATCCCCAAATCCAGGACCAAATTTTTGGAGACATTGACGTCCACATTCGACCTGAAATTATAGCGGCTTGACAGGGTATTGGTCCGGTACTTGTATTCCGGGTCTTCTTTATACAAGCCGCTCTGGCTCGTATAACCCACATTCACATAATAACGCACGGTTTCGTTCCCGCCTGTGATGCCCAGATTATTAATGGTTTGGAAGGCATCCTTATTCAACACCTCATCGGTCCAGTTTACATCGGGATACAGATAAGGGTCTGAATGATCTTTGAATTTCTGCAGTTCCTCGTCCGACCAGGGAAGCTGGGCAGACGGACCGCCTGCATGCCGGGTCGCTTCATTCATTAAGCCTGCAAATTCATAACCGTTGATATAGTCCGGAAAACGGAGACCGCGAAGATTTGCTGCTTCCACACGCAGGGTGACCTGGGGTTTCCCCATTTTTCCTCGTTTGGTATTGATCAGGATCACGCCATTCGCGCCGCGTACGCCATAAACCGCAGTTGCAGACGCATCCTTCAGCGTAGTGAAACTCTCTATTTCCTGCGAATTGACAATGTTAATATCGCGCTCAACTCCATCGACCAGAATAAGAGGCCGTTTATCGCCCCAGGTAGCCATTCCCCGTATCAGGAGCTCGGCGTTATCATAGCCGGGTTCACCGCTCGCCTGACGTGTAATGATTCCGGGCAAGGCCCCTCCCAGCGCATTTGATAAGGTTGGAGTGGGAATTTTTTGAAGTTCGACCGCCGAAACGGTTGAAAGAGCTCCTGTTACGGAAGCCTTTTTCTGTTTTCCGTAGCCGACCACCACAACGTCCTTCACTTCCTGAGAGGCCTCCCGAAGAACGATATTCTTTACTTTTTGTCCGGTATAAGTAACCTCCTGTGTGATATACCCGATAAAAGAAAAGAGGACCGTGCCCGATTGAGCCGGCATTTTTAGCCGATAGCCTCCGTTTATATCGGTCACGGTTCCGGTTGTGGTGTTTTTTATGACAATGCTTACCCCCGGAACGGGAGCGCCTTCAATGTCCACAACCACTCCGGTTAACCAGTTTTCCTGCTGGACCATATTGTCCTGTTGCTTTTGCTCATTCAGAGTCTCAAAGAAAGAATCTGAATGAGTTGTTCCCGGCGCCAGGATGACGATCTGCCGGTCATAAATCTTATAAGTGTTCTTCGTTCCCTCAAAAACAGCATCCAGAATATATTCCACGTTTTTTTCCTGGGCGTCAATGCTGACTTTTCTGTCTACATCGACGTAATCCTCGTTGTAAAACAAGATAAATTCACTGTTTTCTTCGATCTGTCTAAAGATCTCTTTTACGGCGACATTCTCGAACCGCAGGTTGAATTTAACCTGTTGTGAGTAAGAACTGGCTGACGCGGCAAACAGTCCCATAAAAAAGAATGCGGCAAGTAGCTTCATTTTCTTCAATAAATTTCCCCTGCTTCCATACCGGAAACATGAATTCCTCCATTTTTTTTTCATAATTTTGATTGATCAATTAAACGTTAATATGTTTGACGTTATGTACATACAGGGGAATGTTGACGGCATTCTCCTGTATTGTTTTTTAATGCATAGGCAAATACATAATTTTACCGGTTACATAAACCTTGTCGTTCTCAATCCTGTAGCTCACCGGCGCTGCATCCGACACTACCTTCATCACATCTTCGAGCGACTCTTTCAGATCGAGCTTTCCGCTGATTTTTCTGTGCAACCCGACACCGCTCTCCGTCACAAAACGAACATTGTAGTAGCGGGCAAGCCGGTTGAATACATTCAGGATACTTTCCCTGTTAAATGAAAGTATTCCGTCCTTCCAGGAAGTGTAATACTGACTGTTGATACCGGACTCGACATCTATTTTTCCGTCCTTTTTTGTAAATACCGCGCGCTGGGCAGGATTTAGCGTAGTTTCTTCAGCGAACAAACCGAGCTTGTCGTTCTCCTTTAAACAAACCTTCCCTTCAACCAGTACCACTTCAAGTTGGTCATCTGATGCATGATCCCTCAGATTGAATTTTGTTCCAAGTACCGTGACATGAATTTCTTTTGTATTCACCACAAAAGGCTTATTCCGGTCTTTGACCACATCGAAATAGGCCTCTCCGGTTAAAAACACCTGCCGTTTGTTCCCTTCGAACTTTTGAGGAAAAACGAGGTGGGAACCGGCATTCAGCCATACTTTCGTTCCGTCCGATAATGTCACGTTTGAGATCCTGCCATAGGGGACGACGACCTGAGCAAAAGCGTTCCCGCCTCCTTCGCTCTGACGATGGATCACGCTGTCCTTATTAATTTTTATCTGATCACCTCCGGCATTGAACTGAAGGTCTGTTTCCTTCTGCTTTAACAGCACTTCCTCTCCATCGGACAGGATCAGCTTTGTGTCACCTGTATTTGACTGTGACAGATTAAAATCGGCAAAATTCTGATTGTTCTTAAAATAATAATAGGTCGCAGTCGCGCCGATCATTAACGCAAAGGCAAAGACAGCCGCATACCTCAAAAATATCCTGAAATTAAGCTTTTTCGAGGCAGGATGGTGCAATGAATGAAAAAGCTCTATTTTTTTCCAGACTGAATACAATTCATCTTCCGGCAACAGCTTTTCACTCGCCCGGAGCGATTCGACAATCTCACGTGCTGTCCGTATATCTTCCTTCTTTTCAGGATTTTCAACAAGAAAGTTTTCCCATTCCCTTGCACGGGCCCCGTTGCGCACCCATTCAATAAAATGAACATCCCGACTAAAGTCTTCAACCGAATATGTATTGTACTTTTTCCTCACCTCAAGAAGCTTTTGACTATTAAATCGGTTTTCGTCGACTTTGTGGACAGCGAAAACAGATGTTAAAGAACATATTTTTGAAGGAGGCTAAACAAGAATAAGAACGTGTTTTTATGATCTTCGATGGCCGTTTTTAAGGATTGTACGGCTCTGAAAACAAGTTTGCGGGCTGAATCACTTTTTAAATCCATGATCTCACAGATTTGCCGGTAATTCATTCCGCATTCATACTTCAAATAAATAATTTCCCGCTGACGGGGACTCAATGTGCTTAATGCATAAACAAGCGCCTTCCCCTTTTCAACATCCTTTTCCGTTTCCAACGACTGTTCCTCTATCAGAAACGAAAGCTGAAATTCAGGTATCTCATTCGCCGCTAACCCGACTTTTCTTTGCCGTTCCGTCTCCTTGCGGATCTCGTTCTTCAGGGCGCGAAAGAGGTAAAACCGGATATTGTCGGTCGATCCAAGCCTGGAGCCCGACCGGATCATATTGAAGAAAACTTCCTG
>JBDKTZ010000175.1:0-8368 GCA_039679975.1 Prolixibacteraceae bacterium | reverse complement strand
CTGACATTCCAGAAGCCATCTTCTCTCTGAACTTTGATCAATGCTTTTGACATGGATTTCAGCATGGTGATGTATTCCTTCCGTTGTTTTTTATCCGGAGGGTTCTGTTCCAGAACGCGTGTCATTGCGGCGATTACCCAACCATTACCGCGCGACCAGTAGCAATCTTCGCCATTAGGTTCCTGATAGGGAGGAACAAAATCGGCATCGCGCCACCATAGTCTGTCTTTCGGATTATAAAGCCCGTTTCCGCCCCGTTTGTTGCGCGAATACAGATACATGTTGTACATCCTGTCCCAGTATTTGGATTCTCCGGTAATCGTTCCCAGTTTGGCAAAGACTGGCATACCCATCTGAAGAGCATCAATCCACCACCAGTCGTCGATCCTGTCGGTTGCGATCATGCGGTCTGCAGTTTCTTGTATCCCTTTTATTCGTTCAGGCTTTGGCTCCAACAGATAAAGGTCAAGATAGGTTTGCCCGCAGCACATGTTATCCGCATTACGTGAAAAATCTTCATAAGCCGTTTGCCAGCGATGCTTTTCTGCCCACCGGACAGCGTAGTCGATGAATTTTTGATCTGGTTCTACCTGGTAGAGGGCCATTAATCCTTCATAATAAGTGGCCCGCGTCCAGATATTGGAAGGTCTTTCCTTGTTTGTAACGATCGCAGACTCCGGATCAGGCCATTTGTTCATAAAATAGGCATTGGCAAGCAGCATTTTGTCCAGCACATCTTTTTTATCGGGAATATTTGGTGCCGAAGCGGCAAAAAGGGGGATCAGAAAAAAAAACGTCAGTGTAAATTTCATTGGTATAGATTTTTAAAATATCCGAAAATGGAAGTCCATGTTCCTGAAAATTATTGTTGTACCCTTGGGTATTGTGAAACAACATGTTCGTTTCATAATAAATTGATTGAGCGATTGCTTATAAGAAAAACCTCCGGATAACGGTTCCGGAAGGTTTTTCTTAAGGTTGTTTGGATACTTTAGTTATCGGGATGAAACGTTTTTACGAATGTTACCATCCCGGATTTTGCCATTCAGCTTTTTCATCTGCTGTCAGTAACTTTCCGTCTTTCCTGACCTGATCAAGAAATGTTTGAGGGATCGGGCGCAACATGAATTTACCCGTGCTCTTGTCTGCTGTGAGTTGAGGCGCTGCATTGTCCAGGTTAAAAGGAATGGTCCGGTCATACAGGGTTTCTGTCCGTGTCAGATCTTCCCAGCGGAGAAATTCTCCGAGTAATTCCCGACTTCGTTCGTTCAGTATGAAATGAATGAATTTTTCTTCCTTTGAAGTCGCCCCGAAAATGGAATAAGGGATCCCGGCATCGGATGCTGCAGTGAATGCACTTTCCGTGATTTCCATATTCGATTTGGTCTCGGCAACAGCGTCCGCGGGAAGGCCAGTCGTTTCATAATAAGTTCCTCCAACAAAATAAGAATTGCTGCCATTGGCATTCGGGTTCCGGTTTTCACCCTGGCTGTATCCTGCGCGGCGGCGAAGAACATTGATGTACTGAACAGCCTGCGCATAACTTCCTTTGCGCCCGTATGCTTCGGCAACGATCAGATAGGTCTCGCCAATACGTGCCAGATAACCATCGCGGACACCGTTAATGTCGTTCTGATTCCCGGTACGGTGAGGATCCATGTATTTGTCGATCCCGGCAAATTGCGTGACTGAAAGATTGGTGGCGTTTTGTCCGCTGTTGTTAACATAGTTGCGCAACCAATAGTTGGGATAGGTGGAACCGGCATGAAGCTGGGTGAAACGGGTATCATTTTTATCATTGATAATGATTTTAATGCAAGGTGTTTGTCCAACCACATAGGGATGCGAAACTCCAAGGATATCGGTTCCGTTGGCTGCTTTCGTGCTGATATAAAGGGTACGGAACGTTTTCCAGAACCGGGAATCATTCACCCGGTCAAAAACATCGTAAGCATAATCCGTGGGACGAAGCCTTTGATAAGGGCGTCCGTACTGGATGACGCGGGTCATACCAGTGATGTTATTCTCGTAACGGGGCAAGTAATACAGGTGTGTACGGTTGCACAGACGGTCAAATTTTTCACTGTTATTGGAATACTGAGCTGCCAGCAGAATTTCGGAGCTTCTTTCGGACTGACCATCAGGTCCTTCTTCGAAGTAGTTCCAGAAGTCATAATAATTATTGGCGAGCGCCCGGTTAGTACCTTCATCCTGATTGATCACCTTTAAGCCAAATTCAATGGCCTTATCCAGGTCAGTCAAATCCGTGATATCTGCATTCTTTTCACTGGCCCGGAACAAATAGGCTTTTGCAAGGAAATGCCAGGCAGTGGCTTTTGACACGCGTCCCCCATCAGCAGTAGCCGGAAGTAACTGAGCAGCCTCGGTCAGGTCGGCGATCACCTGGGTGAATACTTCTGCTTTGGTCGCACGGGCAAATTCATATTCAACAGTTTCAGAAGGAACCAGTTTGAGCGGCACACCACCATACTGGTTGACCAGGCGGAAATACAGGAAACCGCGCATAAATAAGGCTTCACCCTTATAGGTATCCTGTTTGTCACCTTCTTCCAAAACCACAGGCGCTTTTGCAATGAGCATATTGGACGTGTTAATATAACCGTAAATGGCATCCCACCAGTCGGACAAGCCTGAAAATAATGGTTTGGGATCAACGGCGCTCATGGTTGCCGAATAGTCATTCATATAACGGTAATCGGTGCCTCCCCCTACCTGGAATTCATCCGTTCCATAGTTAGTCATCGTGTAAGCGTGCTCTTCACTAAAGAAAAAGCGGAGTGATTGGTAAAGAGCTACTTCCAGGGCGTCAATCCCATCTTCTGTGTCGAAATAGGCGGTGGTCAGATTACTGACCATCTCTTCTTTCAGAAAATCTTCGGAGCAAGATGGGTTGAGAGCAGCAATCATTAAGGTTAATATCCCGGTATATAAGATTTTATTTATCCGTTTCATAATTTCTAATTTTCATGTATTAATTAAAATGTAACGCTTAGACCGAATACCCAGCTCTTGGAAGAGATGGAGGAACCATTATATGAAGTGAGATCTGCCTTTTTTGTAGTTTCATTTTTCACATAGCCATTAGACAGATCTCCATCCAGGAATTTACATTTGGAATAGATCATAAATGGATTAATGGCCTGTACAAAGAATTTTGCATTGGCAATTCCAAGACCGGAAGCCAGCGACTTGGGTAAATTATAGCCCAAGCTTATATTTCTCATTTTAATAAAAGATCCGTCCTGATAATTCATGGCGCTGTAATACAGTGGTTGTCCACCGTTGTTATAGTCAGCTTTTGGATAGTCATTGGTGGGATTGTCTGTTCTCCAGTAGTCAATGTCGCGACTCTGATACAGGCCCTGCATATCGGCTGCTCCGCCATCTATCAGGAATCCCCATCGGGCATAAATGAAGAATGAGAGTTCTAAATCTTTATAGCCGAACGTATTGGTCATACCTCCCATCCATTTTGGATCGTATGAGCCAAGTACTTTCCGGTCTTTATTTGGATCGATCGTATCATCGTCACTTAAATCTTTTACTTTCACATCACCAGCTTCATAGGTATGTCCATTGGCATTATATTTCGCCATTTCACCGGCATCAGCCGTTTGCCAGATACCAATCTTTTCATAATCATAGGCTACATTGAGATTTTCTCCGATAAACCATAAGTTGGTAATATCATCAACTTTGCCATTTGACAATTCCTCCACTTCGGCCCGGTTGATTGCAAAGATCAAATCCGTGTTCCATGTGAAATCCCGCGTATCGATATTTCGTGTAACCAAAGTAACATCAATTCCTTTATTGGAGGTTTTCCCAATATTTGAATAGGTTGAGATATAACCGGTAAGGGTCGGGATACGCATATCCATTAACAGATCTTTTGTATCAGACTTATATAAATCCAATGTTCCGCTAATCCGGTTATTGAGAATTGAAAAGTCAAGTCCAAGGTTATATTGGGTCGTTTTTTCCCAACCAAGAGCCCTATTGGCCATCTTCGGAGGCGATTGGAGCATGTAATCGGATGCATAATAACCTGATTCATAATTATTGTAAAAAGAGTAAAAGGTATGAGCGACACCACCCTGAGTTCCGTAAGCTTCGATTGCATAGTTTCCCGTTGTTCCCATTCCGGCGCGAAGTTTTAACTGATTAATCCAAATGATATTTCCCATAAAGGATTCCTGTTCCATCCGCCAGCCAAAGGCAGCAGAAGGGAAAAAATCCCATTTGTGACCATCTGCTAACTGTGAAGCGCCGTCCCATCTGCCGGATACAGTCAGTAAGTATTTGCCGGCATAACTGTAGTTGGCGCGGGCCATATAGGAAGTCAATGCCGTTTTACGGAAAGTTGAACTTTTGCTTTTCAGATCATTCAGTCCAAAAGCGTACCATTTCTGTTCATCCCACTCCAGATCTTCAGCGGTCATCTCGTATTCTTCAAAACGGGACTCAGATGCTGTTTGAAGGAGGGTAATCCCGATATCGTGCGATCCGAAGGTTTTATCATAGTAGATCAGGTTATCTAGCGTATAGGAAAAATCCTGGGAGGTTTTTGCAGAAGCATAATTCACTCCATTCCCGGTGCCTTGTAAAATTGAAGCGGCAGTGCGGAACACGCCCTGGCGATATTGTCTGAAATCGGGACCGAAATTAACGCGGTACTTCAACCCATCGAAAAGCTTTATTTCTGCAAAGAAGCTTCCAAGAAGGCGCAATGTTTTTCGTTCGTCAGTCACATTTTTATATTCTTCGATTGGATTGACCACGTTGGTAAATCCGCCTGGCAAGTATATCCAGTTGCCTTCTGAATCATAAGGTTCTGCATAGGGATACATACCCATGGCAGCTCCGTAAACGGCTGTGGCAGCGCGTGACCCGGTAGCGGCCCATCCATAATTTTGAATGGACCAGGAGGACGTGATATCTGATCCCAGTTTGAACCAACTGGTCGGTTCCAGTTCAACCCCGATCTTGGCTGAATACCGTTCGTAATCTTGTCCTTTATTCGTTCCTGTTTGGTTAAGGTATCCAAAAGAACCGTAAGCATTCATTCGTTCTGTGCCACCGCTTGCGCTGAGGGTATGTTCATGGGTAATACCGGTCCTGGTCACGTAATCGCCCCAATCGGTATTGGGAACTTTACCTGCATTCCATGTTCCGCCTTCCCATCCTTTTTCAATATTGGCCCAGGCTGTAGGATCTCCGGAGCCATTAAAAATTTCAAAATCTTTATCATGGTCCGGTTCTGCGGGATATTTATTGGCTTCACGATAGGCATTACGCCTGTATTCAATGTACTGGGCCGAATTCATATAATCTGAAAAATCATACAAAGAGCTTATGGTCATAGTTCCGTTATAACTCAGGTTCATCCGGCCGCTTTTCCCTCTTTTGGTTGTGATCATAACAACCCCGTTTGCACCACGTGAACCATAAATGGCTGTCGCCGAAGCATCCTTTAAAATATCGACCGTTTCTATATCCTGGGGATTAATGGCTTCAATTCCTCCTGATGCCAAGGGAATTCCGTCAACAACATACAAAGGATCATTGCTGGCGTTCAGTGACCGGACACCACGGATACGTACTGATCCCATTTGTCCCGGACGTTCATTCGAAGTAATGTCAACACCGGCTGCCCGGCCCTGCATACCCTGAATGGCGTTGGTAACCGGCATGGCTGTCAGTTTTTTCGCGCTGACACTGACAACTGCACCGGTTACGTCACTCTTTTTGACGGTGCCATACCCCACAGCCACCACTTCTTCGATACCGATCGCATCTTCTTCCATCGTGACGTTGATGACTGACTGACCTGCGACCGGGATGGTCAGCGTTTTCATACCTACGAACGAGAATAGGATGGTGGCATCAGGAAGAACACGTGGCAAGGTGAAATTTCCCCTGCTGTCAGAGACAGTTCCGTTGTTTGTTCCCTGGATGACCACCGTAACACCCGGTACAGGCTCTCCATAGACATTGGTGATGTTCCCGTTGATGGTGATTTCCCGCTGTTGTATTTCACCTCCCGGTTCTGCTTTATAAGAGAGTGGTGAAAGTACAATTTGACGATCCATGACCAGGAATTTAACTTGATCTTCTGAGAATAGTTTTCCAAGGATCTCCCGGACATTTTTCCCGGAGACTTCGATGCTGACTTTCCTTTCAACATCGATCAGATCTCCGTTGTAGAGGAAGTAAAAATCACTTTTGTCTTCTATTTCCTTTAAAACTTCCTTCACTGTTGCATTTTCCAGTTTCAGGTTCAATAGTGTTTTTTGTGAATAAGTTTTCAGGGCGACTGCCTGAGAAAACAGGAATAATACAAAAATGGCCGTTAGTTTCATGGTAATCAAAAATTTAACCCATGGACGATAAATACCCTCATCCTTGGGGTTTTTACACAATTTTTTCATAAGATTGAATGTTTTTAGATTTAAAATTTAAAAAACAAACCGTTTTCGGCGGTTTAATTTCAGGACAGTTGGGGAACTGTCCTGTTTTATTATTTCATAGGCGTCTTATTTTTTATATTTGAACCCGGAATTGCACCCGGTTTAACATGGATAATTATTTGTTTCGGGCTAAAATTGTTATCCTTTTGTATTTCCCGGTTAGTCGAGGTAAATTCAATAGGCGCTGAAAAAGTCAGCAGTTCCATCACTTGTGACAGGTTTTCATTCGTAAATGTAGCGGTATACCGGTAATTGGCAATCCGCTCATCAGTCAGCCTGATATCGGTATTGAACCATCTGCCCAGCTTCTTTACAACTTCATGAAATGGGGTGTCGCTGAAAATCAACTTTCCGTCTTTCCAGGCAATTTCATTATAAACGTTTATGCGGTGGGTGCTTACCCTGAAAGTGTTTTTTTCAAAGTTCAGCTGTTCTTCGGGTTCAAGGATATACTGTTCCTTTTTACCCTGACTTATGGAAACCTTCACCATTCCTTCTGCCAGTGTTGTTGAAATTTCATCATCTTCACGGAAAGCAGATAGGTTAAAAGCTGTTCCGAGTGCCGTTACCTCGATTGCTCCCGACTTTACTATAAAGGGTTTGAGTTTATTATGTGCTACCTCAAAGTAGGCTTCTCCCTCCAGCTCTATTATTCGGCTATGGCCGGTGAAAGCAGAAGGGAACCGGATGGTACTTGCCGAATTCAGCCACACCTTACTTCCATCAGGCAACACGAAGGAAGATCTGATGCCGGGCTGGGTTTTGATTTCCTGAACGATCTGGACCGAAGCCATCTCGTTTTTCAATACCTTATTTTGCCGGAATGACCATGCAGCATATACCAGCACAGGCAAAAGAAAGAAGGCCGCAACTTTTTGAATGGCACGGATGTATCTGGTCCGACGGCTTTTACTTATTTTGCGGCGGATGGAAACTTCTCCTTCGCGAAGGTCAAATTTTTCAAACAACCGGATATCACCTGATAAATGAGAGATCTTTTTTAACTGATTGTATGTAAGCTTATTATTAGGTTGAAGCAGCCAGATTTCGGTCTGTTTTTTTTGCTCTTCACTGGCATGACCGCGCAGATCATTGAAAACATATTCCGGTATGGTATGATCATTACTCATGAGACAAACTTTCAATTCAGATTGCACAAACGGGCTTTGTCTCCGGTTGTACGGTGTTTACTACATGACGGGCCAGGAATGGAATACCCTGACGTAAAAATGTATTTTTTTAAAGAATAATGAGGAACAAATGATCTTCCAGAGCTTTTCGGAGAATGCTCAAGGCTTTGCTAATCCTGTATTCGACCGTTTTGACCGAAATATTTTGCTGATCGGCTATACGTTGATAATTTAATCCATCAAAGCGACTGAGAATGAAGGTTGTCCTGATGTCCTCAGGTAGCAGGCTGATTGCCATATCAATTTGCCGTTTCAATTCAAAGTCGAGCAGCGGATATTCCATGAGTTCGTCTTCATTGTGGAGCAAAAGTTTATTTTGATAATATGCAGTCCGGACATGGTGAAAAGAAAGGTAATCCATGCATCGATTATGGATGGATTGGATAAAGTAGGATTTGATACTGCTGTGAACTTCAATGATTCTCCGGTTCTCCCAAAGGCGAAGAAAGAAGTCCTGAACAATATCTTTTGACGCGGGTTCTGATCTGACCAATTTGAACGCATATACGCATAATCCCTGATAATACCTTTCAAAGAAATAGTCAAAAATCTTTGTTTTGCCTTCTTTAAGCTGTTTAAAGAGGTTTAATTCCTTTGTTCTGGTATTGTCAGGCAAGTGATCCATGAGATCGGGGTCGTTTAGTACTGACAATAATATAAAATTTTTCCGTCAATAGTTGGGGATCG
>JBDKTZ010000399.1:0-8244 GCA_039679975.1 Prolixibacteraceae bacterium | reverse complement strand
GTAGCACGTCCGAATGCAGGTAAACCTGCCTGATCGGTATACTTCGTTACTTCTTCGAGTGATGCACCATCAAAAATCGGTGTTGCGAATTTTAGCCCCAGTTCGTGACCTGCCCAGCCAAGAACAGTTTCATAAATCTGTCCCAGGTTCATACGCGAAGGCACACCAAGCGGGTTCAGTACGATGTCGACCGGCGTACCGTCGGCCAGGAAGGGCATATCTTCGTCACGAACAATACGTGATACGATACCCTTGTTCCCGTGACGCCCCGCCATCTTATCGCCAATCTGCAACTTACGTTTCTTCGCCACGTAAACTTTAGCCAACTGGATAATACCTGCAGGAAGCTCATCACCGATGGTCACATTGTATCTTTTGCGACGGGCTACAGCTTCAAATTCCTTATATTTTTCAATATAGTTCAGAACCAACTGATAAATCAGGATATTTTTGTCATTATCAGTGGTCCATTTTCCCGGGTTGACAACCATGTAGTCAATTTCCTGAAGTTGTTTCAGGGTAAATTTGACTCCCTTCGGGATCACGTCTCCACCGTAATAATCCTTGACCCCCTGGCTGGTCTTCCCGTTTACCAGGTTGAACAGTTTATCTTCCAGACGGGCACGCAAAGCGCTGATCTGACGGTCAAATTCTTCATCGATCTGATCAAGCAGCGGTTTGGTCGCCATTTTCCCTTTTTTATCCTTCAAGACCCGTGAGAACAGCTTTTTATCAATGACCACTCCATTCAGCGAAGGCGAAGCCTTTAGTGAAGCATCTTTCACGTCACCTGCTTTATCACCGAAAATGGCTCGAAGCAGTTTCTCTTCGGGTGACGGATCAGATTCTCCTTTTGGCGTAATTTTACCGATCAGGATATCTCCGGGCTTAACCACGGCCCCGATACGGATCAGTCCGTTTTCATCCAGGTTCCTGGTCGCTTCCTCGCTGACATTTGGAATATCAGAGGTAAATTCTTCCACTCCGCGTTTGGTATCGCGAACTTCAAGGGCATATTCGTCAACATGGATCGATGTGAAGATATCTTCCCGAACCACCCGTTCTGAGATCACAATAGCATCCTCGTAATTATAGCCCTGCCATGGCATGAAAGCTACTTTCAGGTTACGTCCGAGAGCAAGTTCGCCTCCCTGTGTGGCATATCCCTCAGTAAGGATCTGACCTTTGGTTACCCGTTCACCTTTACAGATTATCGGCTTCAGGTCAACGACGGTACCCTGATTTGTTTTTTGGTATTTCTGAAGTTTATAATGTTTGAGTTCCGAATCGAAACTGACGTATTTTTCATCGTCTGTTTTATCATAGCGGATCACAATTTCATCAGCATCGACATACTCGATCACACCTTCACCTTCTGCCGCGATCATCACCCGTGAATCACTGGCCGCACTGCCTTCCAATCCTGTACCGACAATGGGAGCCTCCGGGCGAAGCAGCGGAACAGCCTGGCGCATCATGTTCGATCCCATCAACGCACGGTTGGCATCATCATGTTCCAGGAAAGTGATCAACGACGCAGCGACTGACGCAATCTGGTTAGGGCCAACGTCCATGAGCTGAACTTCGCTCTTCTCTACAAGCGGATAATCACCTTCCAGCCGGGCCTTCACCTTCGGGTTGATGAAAAATCCATCATTATTGATGGGAGCATTTGCCTGAGCAATCACTTTTCCTTCCTCTTCTTCTGCAGTCAGGTAAACGACTCCGTCGTACGACAGGTCAACCTGCCCATTCTCCACTTTTCGGTAAGGAGTGGCAATAAAACCAAGATCTGTAACTTTGGCAAACACGCACAAAGAGGAGATCAACCCAATGTTCGGTCCTTCAGGTGTTTCAATCGGACAAAGCCTTCCATAATGCGTGTAGTGAACGTCGCGGACTTCAAATCCGGCGCGTTCGCGCGACAAACCGCCAGGCCCCAGTGCCGACATTCTTCGTTTATGCGTCATCTCTGCCAGCGGATTCGTTTGATCCATAAACTGCGATAACGCATTGGTTCCAAAGAAGGAGTTGATCACGGATGACAAGGTCTTCGAGTTGATCAGATCAATTGGCGTAAATACCTCGTTATCGCGAACGTTCATTCGTTCACGAATGGTACGGGCCATACGGGCCAGACCAACACCAAACTGGTTGTACATCTGTTCTCCGACGGTACGAACCCTCCTGTTACTCAGATGGTCAATATCGTCTACATCTGTTTTTGAATTCACCAGTTTGATCAGATATTTAATAATCTCGATAATATCTTCTTTGGTTAAAACCTGAACATTCATTTCAATGTTCAGCCCAAGTTTTTTATTGATCCTGTAGCGGCCAACCTCTCCAAGGTCATATCGTTTTTCGGAGAAGAACAGCTTATCGATCACGTCGCGCGCGGTTGCCTCATCAGGCGGCTCTGCATTTCTCAACTGACGGTAGATGTGGAGCACTGCTTCCTTTTCCGAATTACACGGATCTTTCTGAAGGGTGTTGTATATAATGGCAAAATCCTGTAAATTGTGATCTTCCTTATGCAGCAGGATGGTTTTGGTCCCCGAATCGACGATCTCATCGATATGATCGTTCTCAATAATAGTTTCGCGGTCTATTAAAACCTCATTTCTTTCAATCGATACGACTTCACCGGTATCTTCATCCACAAAGTCTTCCACCCAGGTTTTCAAAACGCGGGCAGCCAACTTGCGTCCAACTACTTTTTTCAATCCGACTTTCGAAACTTTTATCTCATCTGCAAGGTCAAAAATTTCCAGGATATCTTTATCGCTTTCATAACCAATAGCCCGCAACAAGGTTGTTACAGGTAATTTCTTTTTACGGTCAATATACGCATACATCACGCTGTTGATGTCGGTCGCGAATTCGATCCATGATCCTTTAAAGGGGATAATACGGGCCGAATAAAGCTTGGTACCGTTTGCATGAACACTTTGACCGAAAAAAACGCCCGGAGAACGATGAAGCTGAGAAACGACAACACGTTCCGCTCCGTTTATGACAAAAGTTCCTTTTTCTGTCATATAGGGTACCGTACCGAGATATACATCCTGAACCACAGTATCAAAATCCTCGTGTTCAGGATCAGTGCAGTACAATTTCAGTTTGGCCTTTACCGGGACGCTAAAGGTCAAACCTCTTTCAATACATTCTTCTATCGAGTATCTCGGAGGATCTACCTGGTAATCGATAAACTCTAGTACAAAATTATTTCTGGTATCTGTGATTGGAAAGTTTTCTTCAAAAACCTTAAATAAGTTTTCGACTCTTCTGTTCTCGGGAGTTGCCCCCAGCTGAAAAAATTCCTTAAACGATTTGATCTGGATTTCCAGAAAATCGGGATAATCGAAAACAGTTTTCGTGGAAGAAAAACTAATCCTCTGATTTTCAACGTTTAATGACATGTATCAAAAAATTAAGTGAACTTAAGACATAAATATACAAAAAGGCCTAGAATCCCACGCAGGTGGGATTCTAAACCGTTACAGACCAAATTTAATGTTAAGGTCGTAAGTCTTTTTATTTAAGTTCAACTTCAGCGCCAGCTTCTTGTAACTGAGATTTTAATGACTCTGCTTCTTCTTTTGAAACTTTCTCCTTGACAGCTTTCGGGGCTGCGTCGACCAGTTCTTTAGCTTCTTTAAGACCCAGACCGGTTAATTCCTTAACCAGTTTAACAACTGCCAATTTGGATTGCCCTGCGGCTTTCAGGATGACGTCGAATTCAGTTTGGACAGCAGCGACGGGTTCTTCACCAGCGCCGGCAGCAACAGGACCGGCAACAGCAACTGCTGCAGCTGCAGGTTCAATTCCATATTCTGTTTTTAAAATGTCAGCTAATTCGTTAACCTGTTTTACAGTTAAGTTTACCAACTCTTCTGCAAGTGCTTTTAAATCTGCCATTTTTCTATAAATTTTTATGCGATAATATAACTAAAATAATTCTTTTTTAACATGGTGTCTTACTTCCGGAATGCTGTACCACATGCAGCCTGTCCGTTTAGCCGACACTTTCTTTTTCTGATAATGTCTTCAATATTCCGTGAATCGTGGTACCGCCCGACTGAAGCTGTCCAAGCACCGTTTTGATTGGTGACTGTAACAATCCGATCAGTTCGCCCAGTAACTCATTCTTCGACTTGATAGTAGCCAATGCCTCAAGCTGGTCGGCGCCCACATAAACTGATTCCTGAACATAGGCTGCCTTAAGGACAGGTTTACTATGTTTCCTTGCGAATTCCTTAATCAGTAATGCAGGCACATTTCCAACCTCAGTAAACATGATCGAGGTATTGCCTTTCAGTACATCGTAAAGCTCTTCTGCATTTTTGTCAGATTTTTCAAGCGCTTTACGCAAGAGCGTATTCTTTACAACAATTAACTTTACCTGTTTGTTAAAACAAAGACGCCGTAATTGGCTGGTGTCTTCTGAATTCAGGTCAGCGACATCGGCCAGGTAAAAATGGCTGTAAGAATTGATCTCTTTGGTCAGATTATCAATAATCTCTAATTTTTCCGATCTTTTCATTTCACCTATCTTTTACTAGTCAACGACTGACTTGGTTTCAACTTGTATTCCAGGACTCATGGTACTTGAAAGATAAATACTCTTCACATAAGTACCTTTAGCAGCAACAGGTTTCAGCTTCACAATCATGTTGATAAATTCCCTGGCGTTATCTTCAATCTTTTCCGGATCGAAAGATACCTTTCCGATTGACGTATGAACAATACCGAATTTGTCAACTTTAAAGTCAATTTTCCCTTGTTTGACTTCCTTGATTGCTTTGCCCACTTCCATGGTTACGGTACCGCTTTTGGGGTTCGGCATTAAACCTCTTGGACCCAGGATACGGCCTAACGGACCGATTTTTCCCATCACCGGGGGCAGTGTGATCACAACGTCGAAATCAGTCCATCCTCCTTTGATTTTTTCGATATAATCGTCCAAACCAATGAAGTCAGCACCAGCTTCAGTTGCTTCAGCTACCTTATCGGGAGTAACAAGAGCAAGTACGCGAACCTCTTTACCGGTTCCGTGGGGTAAAGAAACTACACCTCTAACCATCTGATTTGCTTTCCTCGGATCCACTCCCAGCCGGACATCAATATCCACAGAGGCATCAAACTTGGAGAAGGTAACTTCCTTCACCAGTTTTGCAGCTTCAGTAATGGTATATTGTTTGCCTTTCTCGAGCTTTTCCTGAGCAAGCTTCATATTTTTTGTAATTCTGCCCATCTTTAAAATTTTAATTAGTTATTCGCTGGGAATTCACCTTCAACAGCAATACCCATACTTCTGGCAGTGCCGGCGACCATTCTCATAGCAGATTCCAATGTGAAACAGTTCAGGTCAGACATTTTTACTTCAGCAATTTGCTTCACCTGTTCCCAGCTTACCTTTGCAACTTTCTTTGCATGCGGTTCAGCTGACCCTGACTTCAGTTTTGAAACTTCCAATAATTGAACGGCTACCGGGGGTTGTTTAATTACAAAATCAAACGATTTGTCTGCATACACAGTGATAATCACCGGGAGCACTTTACCTGCAAGGTCCTGTGTCCGGGCGTTAAACTGTTTGCAGAATTGCATAATATTCACCCCTTTGCTACCCAATGCTGGTCCAACAGGTGGTGAAGGATTAGCTGCACCTCCTTTAATTTGTAATTTAATTAATCCAGCAACTTCTTTAGCCATAATGATAAATAATAAGATTTACTACTCCTTTTCGACCTGCATGAAGCTCAGTTCCAAAGGTGTTTTTCGTCCAAAAATTTTGACCATCACTTTCAACTTCTTCTTTTCCTCATTGATTTCCTCAATAATTCCGTTGAATCCGTTAAAAGGACCGTCTGTTACCTTCACAGTTTCGCCAACAACATAAGGAATATTTACCTCCGCATCGGCTTCAGCCATCTGATCAACCCGACCTAGAATCCGGTTCACTTCAGACTGACGCATCGGAACAGGTTCACCCCCTTTGATGTCACCTAAGAATCCGATCACATTACTGACGTTCTTCAGCATGTGAGGAATCTCACCAACCAGGGCGGCCTCAACCAACACATAACCCGGAAAAAAATTACGTTCTTTACTGATTTTTTTCCCATTGCGGATTTGATACACTTTTTCAGTTGGGATCAATACCTGTGAAATATACTCCTGGAGCCCAGCATTCGCAATTTCATTTTCGATATATTCCTTGACCTTCTTCTCTTTTCCTCCAACGGTGCGCAGAACATACCATTTTCTTTCATTTTCGCTCATGTCGATCTCCAAATAGTATTAATAAAACATGCTGTACACTAGATTCATGATGTTCTCGAACGAGATATCCATCACAAATATAACAAGTGCTATAATAAAGGAAGCAACCATTACAATAAATGCACTGTTCTGTAACTCTTTCCAAGTAGGCCAGGACACTTTATGAACAAGTTCGTTATAAGCCTCTTCGAAATATAGTTTAAGTTTCATTTTTAGTATTTTTTTTTGCCGGATGGTAAGGATCGAACTTACTTTGAAAAATCAAAAACTCCCGATCGAGTTTCATCCTTAAATAGTCCCGGATCCTGAAATCCGGGACTTATTCAGTGGGTTAAGTATTTTGAACCGACAGATCAGACCAGGATTTCAGTGACCTGACCTGCACCAACGGTACGTCCGCCTTCACGGATAGCAAAACGCAAACCAAGGTTTAATGCAACCGGGTAGATCAATTCAACGGTAATCGTTACATTATCACCAGGCATAACCATTTCACGTCCTTCTTCCAGAGTAATTTCTCCGGTTACATCAAGAGTACGAACATAGAACTGTGGCCGGTATTTGTTATGGAACGGAGTATGACGTCCGCCTTCTTCTTTCTTCAATACGTAAACTTCAGCTTTGAAGCGTGTATGAGGAGTCACTGATCCTGGTTTTGCAAGGATCATACCGCGTTTGATTTCCTTTTTGTCAACACCACGCAACAACAAACCTACGTTATCACCAGCTTGTCCGTCGTCCAAAATTTTCCGGAACATTTCCACACCGGTACATACTGTTTTACGTCCTTCAGCACCCAAACCGATCAGCTGAAGCTCATCGCCTGTATGAACCACACCCGTTTCGATACGGCCTGTAGCAACAGTTCCACGGCCTGTAATAGAGAAAATGTCTTCAACAGGCATCAGGAAAGGCTTGTCAATATCACGTGGAGGCAGCGGGATCCAGGTATCGCAAGCATCCATCAGTTCCATCACTTTTTCTTCCCATTGTGGTTCACCGTTCAATGCGCCAAGGGCAGATCCGCGGATAACCGGCGCGTTTGAACCGTCAAACTGATAGAAGTCGAGCAGTTCACGCACTTCCATTTCAACAAGTTCCAATAACTCTTCGTCATCGACCATATCCACTTTATTCAGGAAGACAACCACTTTAGGTACGTTTACCTGACGGGCAAGCAGAATGTGCTCACGGGTCTGGGGCATAGGACCATCAGTAGCTGCAACAACCAGAATAGCTCCGTCCATCTGGGCAGCACCAGTTACCATGTTCTTCACATAGTCGGCGTGTCCCGGGCAGTCAACGTGAGCATAGTGGCGTGTGGCTGTCTGATATTCGACGTGCGCAGTATTAATCGTAATACCACGTTCCTTTTCTTCAGGAGCACTGTCGATTGAGTCAAATGTCTTGACTTCAGAAAGACCTTTCTTTGCCAATACGGAAGTAATAGCAGCCGTAAGGGTAGTTTTCCCGTGGTCGACGTGACCAATGGTACCAATGTTTACATGGTCCTTATCCCTGTTAAAATGTTCTTTTGCCATAACAAATAATAATTTTTAATTTTCATTCAATTTAATCTGAGCCGAGGATGAGAATTGAACTCACGACCTCATCCTTACCAAGGATGCGCTCTACCCCTGAGCTACCACGGCTTACGCGTTCAAAGTTCGAGGTTCAAAGTTCAAAGTTTCGGTACCTGAAACATTCAACTTCAAACTTTAAACTGTTTTTGAGCGGGAGACGGGATTCAAACCCGCGACCCTTAGCTTGGAAGGCTAATGCTCTATCGGCTGAGCTACTCCCGCAAGTAAAAGCTACAAGCTGTGAGCTACGAGCTTTTAGTGTGGGGAGAGCAGGATTCGAACCTACGAAGGCATGAGCCAGCAGATTTACAGTCTGCCCCAGTTGGCCACTTTGGTATCTCCCCGTATACACGATCAGTTTTTCAGACTACAGGAT
>JBDKTZ010000234.1:0-2905 GCA_039679975.1 Prolixibacteraceae bacterium | reverse complement strand
CGTGCTTTCCTTGAAAGCCAATATACCCTTTGGTCGGAAGTTCGGCATAAGGCTTAGGTAACCAGGATGGAATTTCAGAACCATCAGGGTTTGTTTTTCCCGAGGTCCAAAGACTCATATCCATCGTGATGACTTTCTTCCCGTTCAGCGCCACCCGGATATTTTTGCCTTCGGCAGTGATCTTCATTTTATTCCATTCGCCCGGTTTATTGACCACATGAAAGGCTGACGGCGACAGATGTCCGTACACAGCTCCGCATGAACCGGTAGAAGCAACCTTAGCTGAAGGATCGCAGTAATCGTCATAAATCTGGATCTCAACAGCATTGGGGATCCAGTCCTTTTTGTCTGTACAATAAATAACCACTCCGCTGTTTGTACATTTATCGGTCTTGAACTCCAGCTCAAGTTCAAAGTTCTCATATTCCTTATTTGTCCAGATGGCCTGATCGGCTGTCGCAGAAATCACTCCGTCACCATTCACAGACCACACGGCAGGATCATAATCGGCATTGGACAAATCGGTTACAAATAAAGGCTGCCAACCTTTTGCCTTTTTTGCCTGTCCAAAAGAGAGCATATTGAAACATACGCAACACATGATACAAAAAATCAACTTTCTCATGATAAATACGATTTATTTGGTTTTAGACTGTAATCTTCAAGGGCTGAATAAAATTAAGGAATTCGTTTTCATTTTCCATGCGAATTAGTAATGAATTTTTCAGGAGCCTGATTTTGTTTAACTGCAGGTACATGATCCAAAATATAAACCGGGTATTCGCTGCGGGTGTGCAAGGCTATTGAGATATAAACAAGTACAAAAAGAACAAATTAAACAATAGAAAAACGTTCAAGCCGGAATGGAATATCCGCCTCACGTTTGTTTTTATTATAAATTTGAATCATGAACAAACGAATATTCCTGGCAATAAAAATCAATCCTGAACCGGAACTTCTGGATTTGTTTGACCTGCTTCGTGATGAATTGAGTGGAGAGCAAATTAAGTGGGTGGATGAGGATCAGCTCCACATTACACTGAAATTTTTTGGGGATACCCCAGACAGCAAGATCAAGGATATCTCTGCAGCTGCTAAAGATTGCTGCCTGAAATACAACAGCTTTTCGTTTGATATCTGCAGTCCCGGTTATTTCCGGAAACGACAGGAGCCAAGTGTAGTGTTTCTGCAATCGGCGAAAACAGAAGGATTGAACACTCTCCAGGCTGATTTGGAAAGTCGTTTTGCGGGATTAGGCATTCCAAAGGAAGAGCGTACTTTTAACCCGCACCTCACATTGGGGAGGGTCAAGTCGGTGCACGATACCTCCTTGTTTTACGATCTGATGAAGCAGTTCCCCCAAAGACCTGTCCAAACCATACCCGTCAGAGAGCTGATCCTTTTTGAAAGCATTCTGAAACCATCCGGACCCGAATACACAGCATTGGAACACTTCAGGTTAAAAGAAAATCCCAGGTAGAGAGATTTTCTTTCTTTACAGACCGACATCCCTACAATTCTACTTTCACCACATCATCCAATGCGGTACGCAGTTCTGATGGAACAGCAAAGTGAATAAATCCATTCAAATAGCTGTAGGGAAGAGCCGTTCCCAAACGAAGCAGAGTAATGGCTTTCGGACGTTTGTCGGTCTTTAGCGAAACCTGTTGTCTGAATTCGGGTAACAGATGCAAATACCAGATATTACTCCGGGTCGTGATCATTACATTACTTCGCTCCATCCCAGGCGAAGGTCCTGCACCAATGACCGATTCCCCGCTGTGTTTCATCCATCCGGCAATCGCGGCAATGTTCTGATAATAATTGGGATGCATTTCACCGTCTCCGGCAGGCCCCACATTCGGCAAAAAGTTTCCGCCAAGCGAGCGACAGGCTACCAAATGTTCGAAAAACCAGGAATAGGGACGGAATGTTCCCGTCCTATCGTAACCCCATCCTCCTCCGCCAGATGTCCAGATATCACAATGTTCCCACCATTTTGAAGGAACATAATCCGGTTTGGTGCACTCGAACGGCGTGGTGAAATCACCTGTGCGCACACCATTCCCTTCCGGATCGTCAGGATTAACTACGTTCGACCAGCGGTCGTTGATCACAATCCCGGGCTGCAACGACCTGATCCAGGCATAAACCTGCTCGGTATGCATCTCTTTCACACCACGATAATTCATGCCGTCGAGCCAAAGAAGATCGATTTTCCCATAGCGGGTAAGGATTTCCTCCATTTGTACCAGGACAAACCCAAGAAATCGTTCATAATTCTGATAGTTGGAAACTGAATCCGTAATTGGCGGGATATCGCTGCTTGTCAGGGCATCAAACTCGCTGGGGTGCATCAGTCCCGGATAGTGCCAGTCGCGGGGTGAAAAGTAGAAACCAACTTTCAATCCGTTTAATCGACAGGCATCCACATAGGGCTTCAGCAAATCACGACTGTTCATATATTGCCTGGTACCGATTCCGTATTTCGAAGGCCACAGGGCATATCCGTCATGATGTTTTGTCGTCAGAACAGCATAGGTGAAACCTGCCTCTTTGGCTGCACTCAACCACTTACCGGGATCATAATTCTGAGGGTCAAACTCATTGGCCAGCGCATAATATTTGTCAGGCGGAGCAACTTTGCCTCCGTATCTGTAATTCGCGATCATGTCCCACGACGGCTGGGCTCCGGCCACGCTGTGAATTCCCCAGTGCATAAAAAGTCCCAGGCTTGCATCGGGAAACCACTGCGCCTCCCGATGTGGGTTCGGCATAATCACCGGCTTTTTTACCGGGGTCGAAATGATCCGGCGGGCACGGTCAACGTCTTTCTGATCAATTTTATAGGATTCCGGATACGAATTTAGCTGAGCCGAAACGGCAGAAATCATTCCGGCGAAAG
>JBDKTZ010000401.1:0-1667 GCA_039679975.1 Prolixibacteraceae bacterium | reverse complement strand
ATATTCGTGGTGGAAATCCGGACAAAAAGAACTGCTAGGCGACAACGGACGAATAAGCGCTTTGCCGGCAAGAGATGAAAGAAATGGCTTTATAACTGCGGCAGTAACAGAAAAATTCGTATATGCGCTGTATAGTGGCAAGGTAATGGATCGTAGAACGCTAGAGTCTCTTTCCGATGCTTTTCTTTCAAAGTATGTTTATGTTTTCGACTGGCAGGGAAGACTGGTCAAACGATATCAACTAGATCAGGAAGTCAGATCTATTGCTGTTAACGCCAATGATGAAGCTCTCTATGCTGCTTCGTATGAGGGAGAACCACATCTGGTGGTATATAAATTGTAAACACATGAAAACTAGTCAAGCCAAATTTCACTTTTTGCCACTTTGTATTATTCTGTGCTTGTTAAGTTCCTGCACAAATAGAACCAAAGACTCAATACAGTTGACACGGGAAATGGAGTACGATTTATAGATGAACCGGGAAGAGTACGTATTCAAGTTGACGGGAATATCATATTTAAAGATGACGAAGGGAAAATACTTTCTAAAAAAGAGATGAAGGAAAAGGCAGGTTCTGGAAAATACATTCTTGATCATAATAGTAATACAAATACTATTACGTTAAAAGAGATCAAATAGCGCTGTAAAAACCATATTCATTGGATTCTTCGTTTGAGCAACCAATGACAAAAAACAACAGAACGACCGTTGGAACCCAATTTGTAATCGGGACCATCGATTTCACAAGCGATTTGCATGCAGCCTGATAGCCCTTGCCAAAGGAAACAGAAAATAATAAAATAGGTAACTTTCTGCAGAAATAGGAAATTTTTATACATTTAACGATAAAAGCGATTATCCTTACTAATATGGCATCAAATACACTAACCTGGTTTCTGAGTTTAGCTTTCATTACAGGAGATATTTCCTGCTCACGAACAAAATCGGAAGAATCTCAACAAGCCGAAAAGCGGCAGTACGTGAAGCAGCAAAACCCCGTCGAAGTAATGATCCTGGAGAAAGGAGCCTTTAAAAAGGAACTGGTCAATAACGGCAGGTTAACCGCCTTGCGCAAAGGAGAGTTAAAATTCCGGGTAAGCGAGCAACTGGAAGAGGTACCGGTCGGAAACGGAGAACATGTCGGATCCGGGGAGTTGATCGCGTCGCTGGTACCGTTTACCTACCGGCAGCAACTGAACAGCGCCGGGATCAAGGTAAAACAAGCCCGGATGGAGATGCAGAATGTGCTGATCGGTCAGGGGTACAACACGACAGACACCACGAAGATACCCTCGCAGATTTACCAGATGGCCATGATTAAGTCCGGTTATGCCGATGCACTGCAGTCATTAAAGACGGCCGAGTTCAACCTGGAATCGACCCGGCTTACGGCTCCCTTTGACGGCATACTGGCCAATATTACCAAAAAGAAATACGAACAGGTTGGCAGCGGCGATGTGTTCTGTATGCTGATCGACGATTCGGAGTTTGAGGTGGAATTCAAAGTGGTGGAAAATGAGATCGCGTCGATTGTGCGCGGAGATGAGGTGCAGGTGATCCCGTTTTCGGACGCGGGTAAAATTTACCCGGGGCGCATCACGGAAATCAATCCGTTGATCGATGCCGGCGGCCTGATCCTGGTTAAGGCACAGGTGAAAAATCCGGG
>JBDKTZ010000112.1:0-1999 GCA_039679975.1 Prolixibacteraceae bacterium | reverse complement strand
CCTGTTCTTTTATCCGTAAGACTGATGATCCGCCCCATCCTGCTGTCCAGTACAGCCTTAAAGAAAGGACTCTCGATTATACCCGCCTTTTGATCGGCAACCAATAACGGGCCCGGTACCTGCTCCGAAGATGCGATGTACGTGCGGTAACCCATGGGCGGTATATCCTTTGCGACAAACCGTGACATCGGGGCCTTATCTTCAATTGCCGGGTATTCATGAGAAACGGCAATCGCATCGCCACCATCGGCAGGTCTTAAAGAAACATAATCGTTCCCAAAAATGAGGCGACTATCCAGTTCTGCCAGGCAGTCCCGTTTCCACGGAAGCGGGTTATAGACCACGACCCGGTTCCCGTCAATTTGAACGTTGTCGGCAAGCATGGCAACTGCATCCTGATAAGGACTGTTTACCAATTCCTGAACACGATTGATGTAATTAGCATGGTCTTTCCATGACTGTTCCAGAAGCCTGTATTGCGCCGGCAGTCCGCCGTTCCATAATTCTTCCCACGCCTTTCCGTACGGTACTTTCACGTAATGCTGATTGGCCAGCCCCCACGTATGTTCACTGTACAACAGGCTTTGTTCATATGCATCGGCAATTACCTTCCGAAGATCCGGGCGATAGATTCCCCAGATTGTTTCCAGGGCAGAAAGTTGATCCAGTGCGCCGATGGAAGGCCGTATGTGGCGCGCCAGCTTGCAGGCTTCGGGCATACTCATGGTACCATGAATCCATACGTCGCCAATATCCGACCGGATAACGGGCAGCCCGCTCAGATCTTCTTTTAGGATCATTTCTGCGAAATCATCCATCTTACCAACCCTTGCATCAACGCCCCTGCTCTTGTAGAACTCCAGATCTTTTTTTACGGTTTCGGGATCGGGAGGTCCCTGATTATCTCCGGTCATATTGATATAGACCCATGTTTTGAAAGGCCATCCCTCCGGAGGAAGCGGATCGCTCCCGTAACCATTATTATAAAGGGTGAGCAATTTTGAACCATCGGGCCCTTCCCACCAGAAAATGGGGGGTAATCCCAATTCCCTGTTCACTACAGGGCCACCCATGTGGTAAAATTTGATGCCGGCATGCGTAAAAAGTGTGGGTATGATCCACGACTGACCCGGCACATCGCTCATTTTGGCACTGACCGACAACGGCTGTCCATATTTACGGGCAAGTGTTGAGGATACATTCAGCCCGCGCACCAAATCTTCCGGGTCGGAAGTTTCCGTGTGCATGGTAAAAGGAAAAGCGTGGACAGCCAGATTTCCGTCGCGTATCGCCTGTTCGATCTTCGCCCTGCGATCGGGCGCCTGCCCTTCCCAAAGAATCTGTTTCATCGGCCATCCCGAGAGGGTCCAGACAAATTGTCTGTCTTTGGGCTGATCATTATTTTTATCAATGGACTCCAGCACCTTGTCGCACATGGAAGTCCGGTAGTCGTGCAATACCTGCTGAACCGTCTCAGAGTAGCCGATGTCAAAGTGAGTCTTGTAGACGATGATGACGTCCTTAAGTTTCACTCCGTTCTTCGGGCTTTGCTGCGCTTTCTTCTCAGCGTTCGTAGCTGTTCCCGGCAGAGTTCCGGAGGTATTATAATTTTGCGCCTTCGCCAGCAAGCCAAATACCAGGAAAACGGCCAAAATACATTTTCTCCGAATGGTACGTCTTTTCACTAAGCATATGGATAAATTCATTTTAGGTTGATTTACAATTTAAAGGAGGGAAAAAATTCCCTCCTTTCCTAATCAATTACTAATAAAAACTGCTTATTGCAGCGGATCAAATGAGCCTCCCCATTCATTGTTCTGTTCCAGTTTGGAGTTTCTGTCCAGGTCATTCTTGGCAATCGGATAGAACCAATGGTTCAGATCTAAATTGAAATAGTACTGATCCTGTTTGTCAATATTCGGGATGTATTCCAGATGAAACTTCGCCCGGACGGACGGATCGCTCATATCGTCAGTCCAGTCAAATGTTGATGCATCAA
>JBDKTZ010000506.1:0-3051 GCA_039679975.1 Prolixibacteraceae bacterium | reverse complement strand
ATAGGGTCGATAACCACCAATCTTTCCATCAGAGACCTTATCAGCAGCGATAAGATCAAGATCCGAAGTATCGGAATTAAAGACGCTTCAGTCAGACTTCTTTCGACTCAGGACGGACTTGTAAACTGGGATATTGCAGCACCGGATAATGAAGAAAAACCAACCGGCAGTACTGAAGACGAATTAAGTATTTCATTACAAAACATCGACATTCATAATCTGAACCTAAGCTACAAGGACGAACTTACTGCGACCCTGGTCCGGCTGTTGAACTCCAATATCAGCGCTTCGGGAGAACTGGAGGGTACCATTACCCGTTTTACGCTGAATGGAGAAGTTGGAGATTTTATGCTGGAATATGATTCTGTGCAATACATCTCCAACACCCTTTTAAAGGCTAAAGGCCAGCTCGAGGCAGACTATGATAAAATGAATTTTGTCTTCGGTGAAACGACCTTATTTCTGAACAACCTTCCGCTCGACATCAGCGGAAACTTTCAGATGCCTTCAGACAGTATGTTCTTTGATTTGCAGTTCAAACAGCCTCAAAGCGACTTCGCCACACTTCTGTCTATGGTACCTAAAAGTTACCAAAGCTATCTGGAAAAAGTAAGAACTGCCGGTGAAGCTGGTTTCGAAGGACAAATAAGAGGGTTATATTATGAAGATAATTATCCGGAGATCAACACACATTTGTTTGTCAAAAATGCTACGTTCCAATACGAAGGGGCATCTGAGAAAATTGAGGATATTTCTATGGAAGGCGAGATCTCGAAGCCTCAGGGTGATTTTGACCTGCTCGTAATCGATATCCCGGAGGCCCATGCCCGGATACAGGATAATCCCGTTACCTTTAAACTTCATTTGATCCACCCGATATCCGATCTTGAATTTGATGCAAGCTTTGACGGAAAAGTAGATTTCACTCGCCTTTCTCAGGTTATTGCCATGGACAGCCTGGATATGAAAGGTAGACTGGAAGGGCAATTGGCTGTAAAAGGAAAAATGTCGGCCATCGATCAGCAAAACTACGATGAGGTTTCCTCTTCAGGTATTTTCAACTTCAGTAATTTCAGCGTAAAAACGCCTGCTATCACGCGCCCTGTTGAAGTCAGTTCAGGAACAGTAAAGATTATGAATACCGAAATAACCTTGTCTTCATTCAATGGCAGGACCGGACAAAGTGATTTTCAGTTAAGCGGGAAATTGTCTAATTACCTTCCTTATTTCTTTTTGAACAAAACATTGAAGGGAGATTTTAATCTGAAATCCGGCTATCTTGATTTTAATGAGCTGGCTGGTCTAATGGCAGAAGAAGATACGACAAAAATATCTCCGTCGGACAGCATCGTGGCGTTTCAGGTTCCTGCAAATGTGGATATGGTTTTCCGCTCTCAGATTACAAGAGCCAGTTTCGACAAAATGGACATCCGAAACATTGACGGTCTGATCACCGTCAGGAACCGCGTACTCGATTTGGAGAAGCTCAGTATGGATATGCTCGACGGACAGCTTATTCTGGATGGATCTTATAAAAGTAACAAGGAAAACAAACCGGAATTTGATTTTAATGTACAGGCGTCCGGCTTTCAAATACCTGCAGCTTATAAATCATTCAGTATGATGCAGCGCTATTTGCCGATAGCAGCTAAAAGCCAGGGAGAACTGTCAACAACCATCAACTTTAAAGGCAGGTTTGATCAAAAACTGGAGATTATCCCTGCTTCACTAAATGGAACGGGGTTTTTAAATACGAAAAACCTGCAAGTTATTGACGCTCCGATATTCGACAAATTCAAAGGAATTATCAATACGGAGAAATTAAAAAACTTAAAAGTTGACGACTTCACCGCACATTTCAAAATGGAAAACGGAAATATCAATATGACACCGTTTCAGACCAGGATTGCCAATCAATCGGTTTCAGTTTCCGGAGGCTTATCAGTCGAACGCATATTAAACCTGTCCATGGATTTTAAAGTAAACCGTGAAGATCTTGGCAACGATGTTAACAAAGCCTTCGGCATACTTCCCGGGTCCGGGAATATTAAAATCATTGATGCCACCGTTTTCGTCAAGGGAGACATCAAAAATCCGGAGGTATCGTTTGACTTCAGCAAAGCCCGGAAACAAATTGAAGAACAGGTGAAGCAGTCGACAAAAGAAAGTTTGCAAAAATCAGTGAAGAAAATCGGTGATGAGCTAAATAAATTATTTAAATAAGAAAGTAGTAAATAATGAGTACAGACGACCCATCCCCAATCGGGGACGGGATTGCCTGGTAGTGTGTGTATTGACCGGATGTATTTCAATGAAGGCGGAACCATCATCCCCGTGAGAATGACTTTTGAAGGTGTATCGAAACGAAAGATTGAAAAGCGGGACAGCTGAACTATTTATCCTCCAACAAGACCAGCGCCCGCTTCAGAGCCTGGTCAAAAGCCGGCAAAACATTACTGTTTGCTAACAGTTCATAAAAATTGCTTCGTTCAAGTTCTTTCAGGACATTTGGCTGAACTCCTGACAAAACGACCTTTGTTCCTGTATGCTGAATTTCACGGACAACGTCTTTCAGGTTATGCATTCCGGTAGAATCGATGAAAGGGACGTGCCTCATTCTGAGGATCAGTACCTTTGAACTGGTGCCTATTGATCTGATCGTTGAACGGTACTGTTTGGCAGAAGCAAAGAAAAACGGTCCGCTGATCTCATAGATACCAAGTTCCTTTGGCAAATCGCTGTAGTTTTCAAGAACATCCGATTCCACTTCAAAAACAGCCTGTGAACCCGCGTCAGCCATCCGTTTCATAAACAGGAGAGACGACAAAACAATACCGATTTCAATGGCAAAGGTCAGGTCAACCAGGACAGTCAGAAAGAACGTGACCAGCAGGACCAACACATCAAATTTAGATCCTCTCAATATGGTCACAAATGAGTACCATTCACTCATGTTATATGCCACGACAATCAGGATACCTGCCAGACAAGCCATTGGGATCAGCTTGGCCCACTGACCGAAGAAAAGCATGATAAAAAGAAGAGTAACTG
>JBDKTZ010000321.1:0-15688 GCA_039679975.1 Prolixibacteraceae bacterium | reverse complement strand
ATAAAATCTTCTTTGAAAATAAGGTCTTTGATTTGTGAATGCCATTCGAATTGGGCCGATGGATTTTCAATCACTCCAAGGGAATAGTCGTATCCGGAGTAAATGAATGAGGTATTTGAAGAGAATCTGTTTCCAAAAATATGGTTCCACCGGGCGGTCCCGGTAGCGTTGCCCCAGCTGGTATGAAGCATTTCACCCAGTTTGAAATAATCGTCGCCTGTGTAAGCGGAAATATGGAGCCTGTCTTTTTTCGAAAGTTGAATATAGGTTTTCAGATTAAGATCATAAAAATAAAGACGATTTTTTTTGAGCTCTTCAATGTTCAATTTCCGTCCCACGAAATCAGGATAAGCCCGGCGTCCGGAAATAATAAAACTCCATTTGTCTTTGATAATCGGCCCTTCCAGGCTTAGCCGGCTCGATATGTTCCCGATTCCGGCTTGTAAACCGAGGTTACTGTTGTTCCCATCCTTCATGCGAATGTCGATGACCGACGAGGCTCTTCCTCCGTGTCGCGAAGGAATTCCGCCTTTGTAGACTTCCATATCTTTAACCGCATCAGAATTAAAAACCGAAAAGAAACCCAATAAATGTGAAGGATTATAAACCGGTGCGTCGTCAAAAATCATCAGGTTTTCATCCGGGCCCCCGCCCCTGACATATATCCCTGAATTTCCCTCCCCTCCGCTTTGAATCCCGGGTAAAAGAGTAATGGCTTTCAGCAAATCGACTTCCCCCATAAACGAGGGAAGCTTTTTTATCAGATTTACCGAGATATTTTCTGTACTCATTTCCGGATTGTCCACGGTCAGTTTTTTTTTATTCGCTGTAACCATAATGTTATCGATTTGCCTGTTGTCCTGAGACATTAAAACATTCAATGTCTGGTCCTTTTTTAAAGACAGGCGTATAACCTGGGTTTTGTAACCGATAAATGAAAAGTGGATTTGATAGACTCCCCGGGGAAGCGTCAGCGAATAAAATCCATCTTCATCGGAAGAAATACCCCGTTGTATTCCAGGGATATAGCACGTAGTCCCTGGGAGTGTTTCTCCGTTATCAGCATCTTTTATATGGCCGTTTATCGTATAGTTTTGGGAAAAAGTCTTTAGAAGAAGGCAACATAAGATTAAAAAAAAGACAATCTTTTTCATATTCGGTTTCTGTTCCACATCACTTTCTTTCGAAAGTTTTATCGTATTATTTGATTTTTTTATTCTTCTCCAAAGTAACATACAATCCTTGCACAATCAAAGCTACTTATCGGAATAAGTATAGATCTTTTTGCTTTTATTTTTACAAATAATGGGCTGGCTTCCGGCAAAGTCGGGTCGCATTTTCATGCGTTAATAATTTGCTTTTAGCGGGCGTATGGAACTCCATGTTGCTGAAAATTATTATCATATCCTCGGGCGTTGCAAAGCAAGGCGTTCGTTTCATTTGATATTCCGGACGAATGACCGTAAAAGCCATCATTTCTCTTGATTTTTCAGATGAAAACCAGATCAGGTTATAATTGCCGAAGAGTATAAAGAGCTGCGTTTTATTCCGGTCTAAGTTCGCTAAACAAGACGAGGCTGTTCCCGTATACGGTATAGGTGTCAGTGGGAAACTCATATTGTTCCTGGCCCGGGTAACTGTTGAAAAGGATCTTCCATCGACTTTGTTCTGTAATGCAGGGAAGGGTGAAAACAATCGATTCCCAGTGACTGTTGACAAGGATCAGGAGCCTGTCATCCCGGATAATATCGCCATGCTGATTGATCTCGTGCATGACCTGCCCGTCCAACAGGATCCCCATTGACCGGATATAACCGGTTTGCCATTCTTCGTCGGTGAGATCGGTTCCGTTGGTGTTCAGCCAGCGGATGTCTTTCACTTCTTCGCCGTGGATTTTCCGTCCTTTAAAATATCTCCGGCGATGCATGATCGGATGCTTTCTCCGCAGTTCGATCAGCAAGCAGGTGGTTTCGAAGAGTTGTCGTTGTCGTTCGTTCCAGTCCCAGTGCATCCATGTGATCTCGTTATCCTGGCAATAGGCATTGTTGTTCCCGTTCTGTGTTCTTCCGTACTCATCTCCATGGCTGATCATTGGCACACCCTGGCTGAAGAAAAGCGTTGCCAGGAAGTTTCGTTTTTGCCTTTCACGCAACCCGATGATCCCGGGATCGTTGGTTTCGCCTTCCATGCCATGATTCCAACTATGATTGTTGTTATCCCCGTCTGTATTGTTTTCCTTATTTGCGTCGTTGTGTTTGTCGTTGTAGCTGACCAGATCATTCAGAGTAAACCCGTCATGAGCGGTGATGAAGTTAATGCTTGCATAAGGCTGCCGGCCGTTATCCTGATAGAGATCACTGCTGCCGCTAAACCGGTATGCCAGTTCGGAAAGCTGGCTATCGTCTCCTTTCCAAAACCGCCTCACACAGTCCCGGTATTTGCCGTTCCATTCGGCCCACAGCACCGGAAAATTACCCACCTGATAACCTCCGGCCCCGATATCCCAAGGCTCGGCGATAAGCTTCCGCTGGGAGATAACCGGATCCTGATGGATAGTATCCAGAAAGGTTGAAAGTTTTCCGACATCAAAAAGGCCGCGGGCTAAAGCAGAGGCCAGATCAAAGCGAAAGCCGTCAACATGCATTTCCAGCGCCCAATAGCGCAGGCTGTCCATAACTAATTGTAATGTTCGGGCATTCAACATGTTCAACGTATTTCCTGTTCCGGTATAATCCATATAATACTGCCGTTCGTCTTCAACCAGGCGATAGTAGTTCTCATTGTCAATTCCCCTGAAACTTAGCGTTGGCCCCAGATGGTTCCCTTCTCCGGTATGATTATAGACTACATCCAGGATCACTTCAATGCCGGCCTTATGAAATTCTTTCACCATTTCTTTAAACTCGAAAACCTGCTGGCCGGCATTGCCTGAAGAAGCATACTCAGAATGAGGGGCAAAAAAGCCGATCGAATTATATCCCCAGTAATTTGATAAACCTTTATCAATTAAAAATTTGCTATGAATAAAGTGATGAACAGGCATTAGCTCAATGGCAGTAATCCCAAGCTTTTTGAAATAATTAATTACCGGGGGAGAACAAAGCCCTTTATAGGTTCCTCTCAGTTCTTCGGGCACGTCGTGGTGAATGGCCGTAAAACCTTTTACATGCAGTTCGTAGATAATCGTGTCGTGCATCGGTGTTCGGGGTGCTTCCACGCCTTCCCAATCGAACGATTGATCAGTGACAACCGATTTACTGATGAAAGGTGCGCTGTCGGTGTTGTTTTTTTCCAGATGGCCATCTTCGGCGGGGCTCATAAGCGGATACCCGAACATGCTTTCATGAATAACGGTCCTGCCTGCGATTGCCCGTGAATAAGGATCAAGGAGCAACTTTGCAGCATTAAAGCGCTGACCATTTTCGGGTTTCCATGGGCCTTCGACCCTGTAACCATATAACTGACCAGGTCCAATACCAGGGAGATAAACATGCCATACGTAGTCTGTTATTTCGCTGATATTGATGGTGGTATATTCTTTTTCTGCATCTGTTTTAAAAAGACAAAGCAGGACCTGTGTGGCATTTTCGCTGAAAAGAGCGAAATTTGTTCCTTCTCCGTCCCAGGTCGCGCCCAAGGGGTAAGGGTATCCCGGCCAGACTGGCCCCGCATAGTTTTCCATATTGCACTTTTTTTTGAATATATCCTGAAATATTCTTCAAAACCATGCCAACTTCTTATTCAAGAGATGAGTCTGCTCATGTTGTCTGGCAATCGACACAAAGCATTGAAAAACAGCACATTGATTCTTTTTGTCGGAGAGAGGAGTCGTTTCCGGCCAGAAAAAAAATCCCCGGCTGAGGTGAGATTTCCGCAGTTTTATTGACATAATTGCATTTTTCCTGCTCAGAACAAGCCGGTTCTTATATGTTATTTTATTTATAATGAGTTAGTTGTGTTGGGTCCCTCCATCGCTTGCCCGTTTGGGAATGAAGTTTGGTTTCAGCATTCCAAACCAGTCAGGTATGATATTAAATTATGCGTTAGGAGCAAATCTTCAAAAAGAGAATTATTGTGTATTTTCCGTATGGGCTCCATTTGCAAATCATGTGGAAATTGAAATTACCACGCAGAACAACCGGAGGATCGAAGCAGAAAAAATGATGTACGGATACTGGAAGGCAGAAGATAGCCATGTCAGGGCGGGGGACCGTTATTTTTATGTGCTGAATGGTACCGGGAAATTGCCCGATCCTGCTTCACGGTTTCAGCCAGAGGGGGTACACGGGCCAAGCGAAATTATTGACCCTTGCGGTTTTAGCTGGACCGACAGTGATTGGCAAGGTATACCGCTGGAGAAAATGATCCAGTACGAATTACACACGGGGACTTTTTCACCTTCTGAAGATTTTGAAGGAATTTCGGAGAAAGTACCTTATCTGAAAGAATTGGGAATCAACACCATTGAATTAATGCCTGTAGCCCAATTCCCGGGACGCCACAACTGGGGATATGACGGTGTTTTTCCTTTTGCCGCGCAGAACAGTTACGGAGGTCCCGCAGCCCTTGCGCAGCTCGTCGACACCTGCCACCGGAACGGTTTAGCTGTCATCCTTGATGTGGTCTATAATCATCTGGGGCCTGAAGGCAACTATTTTGAAAGCTATGGGCCTTATTTTTCCGACCGGTATAAAACACCCTGGGGAAAGGCCGTTAATGTGGACGACCAATATGCAGACGGAATGATCAATTTCATTATTCAAAATGTGAAATACTGGTTACAGTATTTTCATTTTGACGGGCTCCGGCTGGATGCGGTTCATGCTATCTATGATTTCAGTGCTGACCATATCATGAAACAAATCAGTACCGAAGTCCGGAAATTATCGGATGCGACCGGACGCAAGTATGTCCTGATCGCTGAAAGCAATCTTAACGATGTCCGCTATCTTCATCCGGTTGAAAAGGGAGGGTACGATCTTGATGCTCAGTGGAACGACGATTTTCATCATGCGGTACATAGTTGCGTTACGGGAGAACAGAGTGGTTATTATATTGATTACAGGTCGGTTGAGGATCTTGCAAAAGCTGTCAAAAGTACTTTCGTACTGGATGGTGTGTATTCGATATTCAGGAAACGTACCTTTGGCAGCCAACCTGACGACCTGCACGGCAGCCGGTTTGTTATTTTCATTCAAAATCATGACCATACCGGGAACCGGAAGAAAGGAGAACGATTGGGCCACCTGGTTTCGTCCGGCATGCAAAAAGTGGCTTGCGGCATTCTTTTTTTAACTCCCAATGTTCCCATGCTCTTTATGGGTGAGGAATTCAATGCCCGCACACCTTTCCTGTATTTTGTCAGTCATCATGACAGACGACTCAATATGCAGGTGAGGGAAGGTCGCTTAAGGGAATTTGAGGATCTCCATGAGTCCGGCCAGGATCCCGCCCCATATCCGGATGCTGAAGATACATTCTGCCGGTCGAAGCTTGACTGGAGCGAGCTGAACGATCCACCGCAGCGTGACATGCTTTTTTTTTATAAAAGACTTATTTTTCTTAGGAAATTACATCCTGCATTAATTTCGGCTGACCGGCAAAATTGTCTGGTACAGGCGGATGGAAATAACAAAACACTGATCATTAGACGCTGGAAAGAACAATATCAGCTTCTGGCATTTTTTAATTTGAATCACATCTCTGCTGAGGTGGAATACGAAAGTTCCGGACGATTATACCTGTTGATCGATTCGGTCCCGGACAATGAAAGAAAAGAATTTCCTGCGACGATTGAAGGAAACGGCAGGCTAACCTTGTCAAAGGAAACTTTGCTGGTTTACAGTTCCTGGCTCGATCCCTCAGCCGAAGTATAAACGGATAAACAATTGACTATGATGATACCGCAATCAACTTACCGGATCCAGTTTTCATCCGGTTTCACATTTAGTGAGTTCAGCAGCCGCCTTCTCTACCTTCACCGGTTAGGGATCAGTACGGTCTATGCTTCTCCGATTTTCAGAGCCGTAAGAGAAAGTTCCCATGGATATGACGGACTCGATCCACACTCGATCAATGAAGAAATAGGTACCAGGGAACAACTCAGGGAGATCTCATCCCGTGTAACCTGGCTGGGAATGGGATGGCTTCAGGATATTGTTCCCAACCATATGGCCTACAGACCGGAGAACCCTTGGATCTTTCAACTTTTTGAATGGGGAGAGGATTCACCCTATTACCATTACTTTGATATTAACTGGAATCATCCCGATACTGATCTAAAGGGAAAGGTGATGCTGCCGGTACTCGGTAAGGATCCCGAACAACTGACAGGAACTAATGAAATTTCTTTAGAATTTAAAGAAGGCAGATTTTTTTGGACCTACTTTAATTATTCATTCCCGCTTAGTGTAAAAACTTATCCTGATCTGTTAAGCAGGAGTATTCAAAAGCAGCCTGAAAAGCTGGTTTCGTTCATGAACTTACTCTTCAGGGTAATCGACGAAAAGCAGATAGCCTTCTGGGATTCGTGCAGGGGCCAACTAAATGCCTTGTATCTGAACGAACGATCGGTGCGCCAGTACATTGATTCGGTCCTTCTTCAGATTAACCGGAATTCTGAAAGGAAGAAAGACTTGCTTCAAAGACAGTATTACAAGTTGACTCACTGGATGGAGACCAGCAGAAGATTGAACTACCGGCGGTTTTTTACGATTAATGATTTGATTTGCCTCAGGATGGAAGATCCTGTTGTTTTTGAGGATTACCATTCGGAAATCAAAAAGTTGATACAGGAAGGTGTATTTCAGGGTCTGAGGATTGATCATGCCGATGGTTTATTTTCTCCCAGGGCGTATCTCAATCAGTTGAGAAAACTGGTGGGGCAGGGCTGCTACATGATTACTGAAAAGATTTTGGAAGCCGAAGAGAAACTTCCCCGCTCCTGGTCGGTGGAAGGCACATCAGGATACGATTTCCTTTCGCTGGTAAACAACCTGCTGACCAATGAAGGTCACGAACAGGAATTTGAGAACATTTATGAGATGTTTAAAGCTGAAGAAGAAGACTTTGACGAGCTGGTTTATCAGAAAAAGAAGTTTATTGTACTCGAACGCATGCATGGCGACCTTGACAATCTGACCCATTTATTTTTCGAACTGTCATTAGCGCTTCAACCGGTTACACGGGATCAGGTAGAAACCGTTTTAGCGGAATTTCTCGTGCTTTGCCCGGTGTACAAAATTTATCCTGAAACCTTTCCGATAAAGGACCGGCATGGTTTGTTGCTGAAATCGATTTTTGAAGGAATGCGGTTCCGGATACCCGAGCAGGAGTCAGTCATAGTTTTTCTGGAAAATCTTTTTGATTTAAAGATACCGGGAGCAGAGGAAAAGAAAGCAGCGATTGAATTTTTCTTTCGTCGCTGCATGCAATTTACCGGTCCTGTGATGGCTAAAGGAGTGGAGGACACCAGTTTCTACACCTACGCCCGTTTTATTGCACATAACGAGGTGGGTGACTCTCCCCGGCACTTTGGGATAACTGCTTCCGAGTTTCATGACAGGATCAGAGAACGTTTCATGTACTATCCGTATACGATGAATACTACATCGACCCACGACACAAAGAGGGGAGAGGACGCACGTGCACGTTTGCTGGTCCTCAGCGACATTCCATATGTCTGGAGGCGAGTTGTTCTGGAATGGAAAGAGATGAACCAGGAAAAGAAAACACGGGTGAAGGGGCAACCTGTTCCGGTTCCGAAAGATGAATATTTCATTTACCAGTCGCTTATCGGAGCCTTCCCTTTGGATCAGGAAGAAGAGGAAAGCTTTCAGGAAAGGTTCAGCTCTTTCATCATCAAAGCGCTTCGTGAAGCCAAGGAGAACTCGGCCTGGTCATCTCCCAACGAGGAGTATGAACAGGGTGCGCTTACATTTATCACGCAATTACTTAATTCTGAATTGGACTTTTATCACCGTTTCAGGCAGTTTTTGGATACAATAACCGGTTTCGGGATGGTAAACTCCCTGGTACAGGTCATTTTGAAACATACCTGCCCCGGAGTACCCGACACGTATCAGGGATGCGAACTTTGGGATTTTAGTATGGTAGATCCCGATAACCGCAGGCCGGTCGATTATGACAAGCGCGAACGATGGTTGACTGAGATCCGGAGCAACAAGCAATCTCGTGCCGTTCTTTTTGACGAACTGCTCAGCAATTGGCACACCGGGAAGGTTAAGCTTGCAATTACCGCCTGGTTGCTGGAAGAAAGGAATCGCTACCCCCATCTGTTCAGTGAAGCAGATTATATCCCTCTTAAGGTTACCGGGACATACAACAGGCACATTTTGGCTTTTTTGAGACAACACGAAGAAGGAAGTTACCTGATCGCAGTGCCTTTGTACCTGGCTTTCATAGCCGGTGATTATCGAAACCTGCCTTTATTCGATTGGCTCGATACTGCAATTATATTGCCTTGGGGCGGAATCTGTGGATGGCGTCATCTTTTTTCCGGAAAAACAATACGTTCCGCCTCGAAAATACCGATCCTGGAAATTTTTGACAAAAACATGCCGTTCGCAGTTTGTAAAAAAGAGAATCAAACAGGCAAGATGCTTAAGGATTGACTGCTATTCAGGTATAGAAAAAACAGGGATCGGTTTATCACTGATCTTTGTCCGGGATCGTTATTTTATGCGTATTTTTGTCTTCCAATTAAACCTGAATGATCCCTTTACCAAATAAGGACTTTGATTCTGACAGCTATTTTCTTCTGGAAAAGCTGAAGGAGGGAGACCGGAAAATCTTTACCCGGCTTTTTGAATACTATTATTCAAGCCTTGTTATCTATGCTGACCATTATATGCACGACGAAAAGGCTTCCGAAGATATTGTACAGTCTGTTTTTGTCAGGATGTGGGAAAACAGGCATGAAATCAAGGCAGCTTCCATCCGTTTTCACTTGATCAGTTCCGTAAAAAACAGGTGTATTGATTTGATCCGGAAAGGAGGGACACAAGGAAAGTACATCCGCCGGCAGATGAACCAGTCGGAGATTCAGGAAAGTGAATTTTGGGCAGAAAGCGAGCTGAAGGAAATGATCGAAACAGCAATTGCCAAATTGCCTCCCCGCTGTCGCGAAATTTTTTTGTTGAGCCGGTTTGAAGGATTAAAATCAAAAGAAATCGCACAGCAGCTTAATTTATCACCACGCACCGTGGAGACCCAGATCGCCCACGCATTAAGAGTTCTTCGGGATGATCTGAAGGATTATCTTTTCCTGTTATATTTCTTGCTGTAAGATGTTTTTTTAATAATCTGAATATATTCCGGACAGGATCTCCCACGGATTCGTTTTTTTTTGAGTTTTTGAATACGTGTAATTGACGGTTTCTGCGTATATGCAGATATAGACACCAAAAATGGACGATCTGAACTATCATTTGCTTATTCTGAAAAAATTTGAGGGAGAACTATCCCCTCAGGAAAAAGCTGAATTGGATTCCTGGTTGCAGGAATCGGAGAACATGAACTTCTATGAAGAACAGGAGAAACTGTGGCGATCGACAGAGGATTATCGCAGGATGCGAAAAATCAATAAGAAAGAAGCCCTCAAAAAGATTGAGAACCATCTGTTCCGAAATTTTCCGTGGAGTTTGATAAAAAGAGCAGAAAGGATCGCAGCAATCCTGTTTCTCCCAATCTTGTTGACGAGCGTCTGGCTGTTAATCAATTCGCCCGTGGTTCTTAAAAAGCAAGTTTCATACCATATGGTACAGGTTCCTCTTGGGATGACGTCCTCCATCACTCTTCCCGACGGGACAAGGGTTGCACTGAATGCGGGGAGTACATTACATTATCCCGTTACGTTTGATCAAAAGACCCGTGAAGTTCAGTTATCGGGTGAAGCTTATTTTGAAGTTAAAGAGAATAAGCATCAACCATTTATCGTGTCGACATCCGATATTGCGATCCAGGTAACAGGTACTTCTTTTAACTGCAGCGCTTATCCGGAAGACAAGCATATAGAAACCGCATTGGTGGAGGGTGAGATCCGGATCTCCGGAATAAATGGAGTAGATCAGGGGTTGTTAGTAAAGCCGGGAGAGCTTGCTGTTTTTTCGAAGTCGGGAAATACAATTGAAAAATTCAGCACAGATCTTGACAAATATATATCCTGGAAATCAGGAAAACTGATTTTCAGGGATGATTCGATGACTACAGTTCTTCGAAAATTAGGGAGATTGTATAACGTGGAATTTCAAATTGGTGATGAGGAGATGCTGCAGTATGTATACTCAGCAACTTTCTCGGGCGAAAGCCTTGATCAGGTGTTAAAGATGTTGTCGCTTTCGGCTCCTATTTACTGTGAAATGGTGCCCAGAAAAATCTTAAGTGATCATAGTTATGAAAAGCAAATAATCCGATTACATAAACAATAACTTCGGTAAATAAAAAAGGAAAAGGAATGATTGCGGCATCCCTTTTCCTGTAAATAAGTATTCGTCGTTATCAAACACTTAGTAAACCAAAAGTATGAAAAAAAAGTCGGTTTTAAAACTAGTGCAGGGCTATTTATCCCCGTACTCTAAAATTTTAAGAGTTATGCGACTCACATTGTTTTTTCTTTTTTTCTCGCTTGTTCAGGTATTGGCTGTAAATACCTATTCTCAGTCAACCAGACTTAGTTTGAATCTGAAGAACACCAGCATTAAGAGTGCTTTGTTTGACATCGAGAATAAGAGTGAATTCTACTTTCTTTTTAACAGCAAACTGGTCGATGTGGACAGGAAGGTCGACATTGAAGTGAGTAACGAACAGATCCTGCCCATCTTGAATAAGCTGTTTGAAGGGCAGGATGTGGAATTTACCGTGATGAACAGGCAGATTGTGATACAGCCATCTTCAGACGGGGTAAAGGAAACCGGGCAGCAGCAGAGAACGATAAGGGGAACGGTTAAAGACGCCTCGGGAAATGTTCTTCCGGGAGTGACCATTGCCGTTAAAGGTACCTCGCAGGGAGTGATTTCCGATAGTGACGGAAATTTCACGTTAAGTCAGGTTTCCGGGAATTCAGTCCTGATTTTTTCGTTCGTTGGAATGAAAAAGCAGGAAGTCGCTGTTGAAAATCAGCAGGTCATTCATATTGTGCTGGAAGAAGAAGCGGTGGGGGTTCAGGAAGTTGTAGTCACTGCTTTAGGGATTGCCCGGGAGAAGAAAGGTTTAGGCTATGCCGTGCAGGAGATTAAAGGGGATGAGCTGAATGTAGCCCGTGAAACCAATTTTGTCAATTCTCTTGCAGGTAAAGTAGCTGGTGTGAATATTGTATCGGGTTCAGCTGTCGGCTCATCTTCGAGGATCACCATGCGTGGTGAGTCGTCCCTGTCGATGCAGGCGAACCAGCCCTTGTTCGTGATCGATGGTGTTCCTGTCGGTAATGACGGAACAACGAATACCACCGGTGCGGATTATGGAAACAGTTCGGCAGAAGTAAACCCCTCCGATATTGAATCGATGACTGTGCTGAAAGGACCTGCCGCTTCGGCTTTATACGGGTCACGGGCGGCAAATGGTGTGATTGTGATCGTGACTAAATCGGGTAAAAAGGGAAAAGGAATAGGTGTTTCGGTTAATTCCGGAACTACTTTTGAAACGCTTTTGCGCCTGCCTAAATTTCAAAACAAATTCGGACAAGGGAACAACGGAAAATACGAAGGCTCGAATTTTGGAGCAAGCTGGTCGGCTTATCCGGACGGCACATGGGACAATTACGATGAAAGCTGGGGTCCACGGTTGGATGTAGGTACTCTCGAAAAACAGTATTCTTCACCTACTACGGGAGGAATGAGGGGCGGAGATGTAGCCAATCCCGGTCGCGGTGAGGTTATTGCCACACCATGGGTCTCCCATCCGAATAACATCAGGGACTTTTTTGAAACAGGGCACACGTTTTATAACAATGTTGCTTTGACAGGTGCCAATGATAAGGGAGATTTCAGGATTTCGTATACCAATCTGGATGAAAAAGGAGTGGTCCCCAATAATAATTTGACCAGGAACACGATTTCATTTAAAGGAACCTACAACCTCACCAATCGATTTAAAGCGAGTATTGCAGCAAACTATCTTAAAACGACCAGTCCAAACCGACCGGATAACGGATACGGACGCAATACGTTCATGTATTTTGCCACCTGGTTTCCCCGGAGCGGCGATATGAATGCACTGAAAGATTATTGGCAGACTGGTCTTAAAGGAATTAAACAGTTTCAGTACAATTATGGTGAAAATCATAATAATCCGTTCTTTTTACAGTATGAAAATACAAAAGGGCAGGATAAGGACCGCCTGTTCGGCAATGTCACGTTGGATTACGATCTTACAGATAAGCTGAGCATTATGGGACGAGCCGGTACTGACTTGTACAATGACTTTCGGCCCATGAAATGGCCAGTCAGCATGGTTGGGTCTGAGGACGGATCATATAAGGAGGAATACATCTACTATCAGGAACAGAATTTTGATTTTTTGCTGACTTGGAAAGATCATATCGGATCAGATTTTAATTACAGGTTATCGATCGGAGGGAACCGGATGGATAAAAAAAACAGGTACCGGTCTGTATTTGCTCCGACCTTGCTGATCCCCGGGCTGTATACGATCTCGAACAGCGCTTCTGCCGTACAGGTTTCTTCCAATACTTCAGAAAAACGGATCAACAGTCTGTATGCCTTTACGCAGTTTGATTACAAAAGCACGCTTTATCTCGATATGACGTTCAGGAATGACTGGTCCAGTACGTTGCCCTCAGGCAATAACTCCTATTTCTATCCTTCTGTTTCCTTTAGTGCACTGATGGATCAGGTCTTTGAACTTCCCGACTGGGTTACGCAGGCAAAAGTCAGGGCAGGAGTAGCCGGGGTAGGAAACGATACCAGTCCGTATTCATTAAGAAGTACCTATGGTTTTATAACACCAGTATGGGGTGAAGAATTTTCGCTCGCGACCGGCAGTGGTTTACCTAATGCTGCGTTAAAACCGGAGAAGGTTTCCACCTATGAGATTGGAACAGACATCCGTCTGTTTGACAATCGGCTGGGTTTTGACTTTACGTATTACGATATTCGTTCAAAGAACCAGATTATTGGGTTACCGCTGACTTCTTCAACCGGTTACAGTTCAAGGACAATTAATGCCGGAGAAATACAAAATAAGGGTTTCGAGCTGATGATGACCGTTGTACCGGTCAGGACGAACGCATTCAACTGGGACGTCACAGTGAATTTTTCAACCAATAAAGGGAAAGTATTAGAACTGGCCCCGGGTGTTGACGAGATTATCCAGGCGGCACAAGCTGAAGATGTTGCAACGAAAGCAGTTGTTGGACAAGAAATCGGAGCTTTGTACGGACCGGGTTACCAGCGGGTGGAAAGCGGTCCAATGAAAGGACAGATTATCATTGGTCCCAACGGAGCCCCGTTAATCACCTCCGAATATATACTTCTGGGAAACGCCAATCCCGATTGGATCGGAAGCGTCGCCAACGGCTTTTATTACAAGAACTTTAATCTTAATATACTGGTTGATGTGCATTACGGCGGAGAATTTATCTCTCATTTTTTCAATAAAGCGAATGGGGCCGGACAACTGAGAGACAGTGAAGAAGGGCGTGAGGCCAGACCCGTCGGGCATGAATATGACGATCCCTATTACATAGTAGGGGCGGCTTTGGTTGACGGCGAATATGTACAAAACAGTACCAGCGTCGACGGCACTTACAGCGAGGGAGTATATGGCACCTCCGCACGTTATTTTCACAAAAAGCTTACAGACCACATTCCCGAAGGTCAGACTTTCGATGCCACCTACGCAAAACTGCGGGAAGTCAGGTTGGGCTACACCATTCCCGGGACGGTATTCAAAAATGCGATACGAGATATTTCGATTTCACTGGTTGGCCGTAATCTTTTGTTGTGGACACCGAAAAGCAATCCGCATTTTGATCCTGAGAGTTCGGTTGCCACCCGCGGAGATGGCGTGATTCAGGGTCAGGAAGATATGGCTCTTCCTTCTACCAAGAGTTACGGGATTAACCTGAGTTTTAAATTCTGATTAAAAAAGATGAAACAAGCTACAAGAATCTTACCTCTGATGCACAAACGTGGTCATCCCGGCGGGTTTCATATGGCAATTAAAAAACAAAATGATAAACACATGAAAAGAATACATAAGTTCCTGATTATATGGTTGACTGTTGGGATCATCACGGGGGCATGTACAGCCGATTTTGAAGAGATCAACACCAACCCGAATGCAACGGAAAACATCACGAATCCTGGTCTTTTACTGCCGAACATCATTCGTACGGGTGCTGATAATCTGTGGAATTCCTCATGGGACCGGGGGGCGGTTTTGGCTGATCAGCTTGCCGATCAGTATGCGAGCTGTTTCACGAATCTGTTTAGGGCTGATGCGCCGGGTTATTACCTATGGAGTTACTATTCGGTATACCGGGATTTGTCTGCAGCAATTAAGATCTCGGAAGAGATGGGATATGCAAATTACGAGGGTATTTACCTGGTCATCAAATGCTGGCTGTTTCAGTGCTTAACAGATCTTTATGGACCTGTTCCATACAGTGATGCGGGCAGGGCCATTGAAAGCATCAACTACCCTAAGTATGATTCTCAGGAGGAGATATACGCGGGTATTCTTGCAGATCTGGAAAAGGCGAATAATCTGCTGGGTACCACAACTGAGGTCGTTAATGGCGATATCCTTTACAAGGGGAACGTCAGAAAGTGGAAAATGTTTGCAAACGCCCTTCGTTTACGGGTGCTGTTAAGGCAGTGCGATCGCGTGAATCCTTCGGCGGAAATGCAGAAGATGATCGGCGATCCGGGAAAGTATCCGCTGTTTGCATCACATGCCGATCAGGCTGCGCTGCAGTATCTTGAAACCCGCGAAAATGCGCATCCTGCCTACCGCGGAAATGTAAGCGACTATGCCTCTTCATACCGGTTATCATACAATATGGAGGTCCTGCTGAAAGCGATTAATGATCCGCGGCTTGTTCTGTATGCGATGCCCACTGCTGCAACGATCAATACCAATAATCCGCAGTATTTCGGAGTACCCAACGGAATAACCGACGCGGCAGTCAATGCCTGGAACGGGGGGACAGCCAATCATTCGCCTGCCGGCCTGTTATGGGCACCATACTCATACAGTCCCGCCTATGCGTCAATGACCGGTCCGCAAACCATTATCATCTCTTACTCGGAAGTCCAGTTTATTTTGGCAGAGGCCAGGGAACGGGGGTTTATAGCCACAGGAAGTGCAGAGACATACTATCTGAACGGGATCAAAGACCAGTTTAGCTACTATGCCAGCCGGATTCCTTCTGGTTATGTAAGACCTACTGCTGCACAGGTAACTCCTCCTGCAGGCTACTATACTCAACCAGGTGTGGCTTATACCGGTTCAACCACTGAAAAACTGACAAAAATTTACACGCAGAAGTGGTTTTCGCTTTTCCTGTGCGGTTTTGAAGCCTGGTCGGAATGGAGACGGGTGAATGTCCCGGCAATCACCCCCGGCCCCAATAGCGGAGGACCTGTTCCGACACGGGTTCTTTATCCTGCCGACGAAATGAATATCAATACAGAAAAGTACAATCAGG
>JBDKTZ010000447.1:0-6838 GCA_039679975.1 Prolixibacteraceae bacterium | reverse complement strand
AACAACGCCTATAAAGAGCGTCACAAACACAATTAATTTTTTCATTTTCTTTTGCTTTTGTTAATACATTTATTTTCTGTTTTATGAACTCCGGGCTTTACCGGAAAATCACTGACACAAATCTAGCTTACGGCAAAAGACAAAAAAAATTTATGGGACGAAAGGCTCTCCTATGGGGTAAACAGCATTCAAATCATTTAAAGGCGCCTTTAAACAGAAAGTTCTTGTTGTTCCCTCCTGATGTACGCTTTGAATTCAGGATAAAACTTCCGGGAAACCGGAACTAAATTTTCGACCCCCGAAAGCTTAATAGAGCAATTCGATTTACCATGTTCAACAAATTCAATTTTCGAAAGGCTGACCATAAATGAGCGATGACATCGTTTTAACGGAAAACCCACGAAGAGAGCTTCGATATTTTTCATTGAGCTTCTCAGAATCTGTTTTACCACCTTGTTCCCGCTCAGGTAGAACACGATCACATAATTGTCGGCCGATTCGATGTACAGGATCTGATTGCTTGCTACCGAGAAACGGACAATTCCCTTCTCATCAGGAAAATCGAGTAGTCCATGCGCAAAAACAGGTTTATTGGCCGTGATTTTCAACTCAGTTAATTTCGTTTTGCTCGTAATCAGTGAAATAAACAAAAGGGCAAGAGAATAAGGAATCAAAATGCCCGGAAGTGTAAACTTTATGCTATCCGGAATATCCTTCAAAAATTTGCCGGCATTGGTTTCCGGTGACTGATAAAAAAGAAAGGCTGCCGCCATGATCAGTATTTCCCCCAAAAACCAGCAGCCGAACGTAAGCACACTGTAGTGTCTGATGCCGGTCATATTCCTGACAAAAAACTGAGAAAAGATCAGGATTAAACCCGCGATCAGCCCAAAGCCTGAAAGATGTAAAAATTCTCTAAAACCGGAATCATTGCTCCACCGGTTGATATTGAAGGGAACGAATACATTAATAAAAATAATCCCAAATCCTGTGCAGAAGATAACCAGTATCCACCGATGACGCATATCATCGAGTATCGTAAAAGGCTGTCTTAAAAACCTGGAGATATTCATTGGTTTAATGGATCCGATTTTGAATGACTAAAAATACAAAATCCTAAAGCCAAAAAAAACTATTTACCTGCAGATCCCGTGATCAGGAATTGACATGACTCAGACTTCTCCTGTTTGCTCCTGTTTCCATGGTTTCTGACCGGCCGCATAATGCAGCTGCTCATACCAGCCGATACCGTATTTCCTGATCAAAGGCTCTTTCAAAAACTGGTAAAGGGGCAATTTTTGACCTGAACCACATTCCCTTCCCGGTTTGCAGATTCCTAATCGCTGATAATTAACCGCATCAAAACGTTTGTATTCGGTAATCCGGACTGGAAATAAATGACATGAAACCGGTTTGCGAAAATCCACCCTGCCATCCAGAAAGGCTTTTTCAATCGCACATTTAGTTATCCCATGTTCGTCTTTAAAGGTAAAGACACATTCCTTGTTGCTGACCAACGAAGTCACCAGATCACCGTCATGATCAACCATTGAAGTTCCCTTCGTCTCGACCGTCGCTTTTCCTTCATTTGTCATGTAAGGTTCAACCAGGGGATAAATTTCCTCTATGGTCATAGCCTCCTCCTGCGTCAACGGAGCACCTGAATCTCCTTCTACGCAACATGCACCTCTGCATTTCATCAGATCGCAGAGAAAATACTCCTCCAAAACATCAAAGCTGACTATCGTCTTTCCGATTTCAAGCATACAATAAAAAAAATCATTCCTGCCACAGCCAAAAATTAATTCATGAAACAAGCATCATTACGTAAAAATGAAAATCCTGTCTTTGCCAATTTCATCCGGCCATAAAAAAGAGATTATTTGCGGATGAAAGAAATCTTCAGCTTTCGCAGGAATGAAATAAACACTATTATCGTTCTATTAATATCTTACCTTCCATTTCTGCAGGAATCTCCAGCCCCATTTCTGACAATAAAGTAGGCGCCACATCGGCAAGAATACCGTCATGGATCTTCAGATTTTTATCATCGTTTACATAAATACAGGGAACGGGATTCAGTGAATGCGCTGTATTGGCCGATCCGTCCGGGTTAATGGCATTATCTGCATTCCCGTGATCGGCAATGATCAACACATTATAGCCATTGTTACGGGCTGCTTCCACGACCTCTTTCACGCACTGGTCAACAGCAGTAATGGCCTTGTAAATAGCTTCGTAAACTCCGGTATGACCAACCATATCACCATTTGCAAAATTCAGGCAGATAAAATCGGCCTCCTGCTTCTGCAATTCGGTGATAATCGCATCTTTAATTTTTGGAGCTGACATTTCCGGCTGAAAATCATAAGTCGGAACTTTAGGCGAAGGAATCAAAATCCGTTTTTCTCCGTCAAACTCCTGTTCGCGGCCGCCGCTAAAAAAGAAAGTGACATGTGCATATTTTTCTGTTTCAGCGATCCGGATTTGCTTTAACCCGGCTTTTGACACGATCTCTCCCATGGTATTGGTGGGGTTGTCCTTGTTGAAGATCACATTGACATTTTTAAAGTCAGCCTTATAGCTGGTCATCGTGTACCACTGCAGATCCATCGTTTTCAATCCAAACTGAGGCAGATTTTCCTGGGTAAAAGCGATGGTGGTCTGACGTAAACGATCGGTGCGGAAGTTAAAACAAATGACCACATCACCTTCTTCAATGAGCGCCAGCGGGTTTCCGGCTTCATCCACCATGACGATAGGCTTGATAAACTCATCCGTGACTTCCGCATCATATGAAGCCCGGACAGAGGCCAGCAGATCAGTCGACTTTTCACCTTCGCCTTTGGTATACATGTCGTAAGCCAATTTGAATCGGTCATAATTTTTATCCCGATCCATCCCATAATAACGACCTATCAATGAAGCAAAACGACCGTTCGTTGATTTCAACGCTTCCAAATCCGATTTCAGGAAATCATATCCGGAACGCGGATCTGTGTCCCGGCCATCCGTTAAACCGTGAACAAAAATATCTTTTATACCCATGCCTGTAGCCATTTGGCAGAGAGCAATCATATGGGCGCTTAATGCATGGACGCCACCAGGACCGATCAACCCGATCAGATGTACTTTTTTGTTGTTCTCTTTCGCGTAATGGTATGCTTTCAACAATTGGGAGTTCTTCCACAGGGATTTATCGCGAATTGCTTTGGTAATCTTAACCATATCCTGATACAAAACTCTGCCTGCCCCGATATTCAGGTGTCCTACCTCCGAATTACCCATTTGTCCGTCGGGTAAACCCACATTTTCACCAGAGGTAAGCAACTGAGAATGAGGACACTCCTTATACAATAAATCCATAAACGGCGTAGGAGCAGTGGCAATCACATCTCTTTCCGTTCCATCTCCAATGCCCCAGCCATCCAGAATCATTAAAAGAGTCTTTTGCACAGTCATACTTTTGATTTTTTTGAATAGTTTATTGGAGGGCAAAAATATGCTTTTTTTTTAAAGGACATGAATGATCGGCAAGATAGCATCAGAATTTAACAAATAAATCAATAAACTTTTCACAACGGCCGATTTGAGTTGTTGCAGGCTGGTTGCTGCATGAAAATCCCTATTAATGGGGATTGACTGAATCTGCCAAAACTTTTATTTTTGCGGTGATGAGGGGACAGGCATTACCACAAATGAGGATCATGTTTTCACAGAACACACAAACAGCAGTCAGGAGTAAACGGTTGACCGATTTACCCAGCGGAACACAGGGGATCATCCTTCATGTTCTTGGACAGGGAGCGTTCCGAAAAAGGATCTCTGAAATGGGTTTTGTCAAGGGACAACGGGTGAGGGTTATTAAAAATGCTCCGATGAAGGACCCGGTCGAATATGAGATCATGGGGTACAAAGTCTCGTTACGTCGCAGCGAGGCAGAAATGATCGAGATCGTTCCGCCTTCGGCCGCTTATGATACGGTATTTGGAAAATTCGAAGGAATGATCGATGAACACCGGTTAAAAATAACAGGAAAACAAAAAGGTAAAACGATCTCGGTGGCCCTGGTTGGAAACCCTAATTGCGGAAAAACAACGCTTTTTAATTATGCATCGGGATCGACCGAAAGAGTGGGTAATTATGCCGGTGTGACCATTGATGCCAAAGAAGCCCGTTTTAAACAAGGCCTTTATACGTTTATGATCTCCGACTTACCCGGAACATATTCCATTACCGAATATTCACCTGAAGAACTTTTTGTCAGGAGCCACATTATTGAGAAAAGACCCGACATAGTCGTTAACGTGGTTGATGCTTCCAACCTGGAACGAAACCTGTACCTGACCACCCAGTTAATTGACATGAACATTAAGGTAGTCATTGCCCTGAATATGTACGATGAACTCGAACGGAAATCTGACAAATTTGATTACAGACATTTGGGTGAGATGATCGGGATCCCGATCGTTCCGACCGTTGCTTCAAAAGGAAAAGGAATAAAGGAGTTATTCGATCGGATAATTGAGGTGTATGAAGAACGCGATCCGGTAGTTCGACACGTACATATTAATTACGGAGCTGAAATTGAGCATTCGATCCATATTATCCAGCAGGAGCTAAAAAAAGATGAACAGCGCAACAAACGTTACTCAACCCGTTACCTTTCGATTAAACTTTTAGAAGAAGATAAACCGACACAACTGTTGCTGCTGGACCGGCCAAACTACGTTTTGATCAAACAAACTGTCGACCGGGAGAAAAAACGCCTGGAACAAATGATGGGCGATTTTTCTGAGACCTTGATCGCCGATGCCAAATATGGGTTTATTGCAGGGGCACTCAGACAGACATACCGGCATGGAAACCAGGTACGACGGGATCAAAGCCGGGAAATTGACAAGGTGCTGACCCACAAGATATGGGGATTTCCGGTCTTTATTCTCTTTATCTGGCTCACTTTTCAAGCCACGTTTACATTAGGCAGTTATCCGATGGATTGGATGGAAGCAACTATTAGCTCGCTGGGAAACATAGTGGGAACCTTCATGCCTGGCGGGCCGTTAAAGGATTTAATCGTTGACGGAGTGATCGGCGGAGTGGGTGGAGTCATCGTTTTCCTGCCCAACATTCTCATTCTGTTCTTTTTTATTTCATTAATGGAAGATTCGGGTTATATGGCCCGTGCTGCTTTCATCATGGACAAGCTGATGCACAAAATGGGACTCCACGGGAAATCGTTCATTCCACTAATTATGGGCTTTGGATGTAATGTGCCGGCCATAATGGCTACCCGGACGCTGGACAACCGGAACGACCGGCTGCTGACCATGCTCATTATACCATTCATGTCGTGCAGCGCGCGCCTCCCGGTATATGTGCTGCTGATCTCGGCCTTCTTTGTTCAATATCAGGGAGCATTGCTTTTCCTGATGTACCTGATCGGTATTTTATTGGCAATAGCGCTGGGCATGTTTTTCAAAAAAACCTTATTCTCGAAAAAAGAAGCTCCTTTTGTAATGGAACTTCCGCCGTACCGGATGCCAACCTTGCGGAATACGACCATTCATATGTGGCATAAAGGATCACAGTACCTGAAAAAGATGGGTACTGTGATCCTGTTTGCGTCGATATTGATCTGGGCAATGGGTTATTACCCCCGGAAAGCCATTTTCACGAAGGATTACGATGCCATGATCATCCGCATTGAAGCAGACCCAACTCTGAGTGAAACACAAAAGGCTAAGCAAAACGAACAATTCATGTTATTAAAGGAGGAAGAACGTCAGGAGCAATCATACATCGGGAAAATTGGTCGTTTTATTGAGCCGGTCATTGCCCCTCTGGGATTTGATTGGAAAATCGGAATGAGCATTATTACAGGAATGGCCGCCAAGGAAATTGTGGTGAGTTCGATGGGTGTGCTTTATCAGGCCAGCATGAATGCCGATGAGAATTCTCAGTCACTCAAGGAAAAACTGCAGGAACAAACTTACACCGCCGGTCCAAAAAACGGGCAAAAGGTATTTTCACCGCTCGTCGCTTTTGGATTGATGGTATTCGTACTGATCTATTTCCCTTGTGTTGCTGTAGTGGCCGCCATCCGAAAGGAAGCAAACTGGAAATGGGCTGCGTTCACCTCGGTCTACACCACGGCAATTGCATGGATCGCTGCCTTTGCCATCTATCAAATCGGAAGTTTGTTTATTCAATCATAAAGTTCAGGAAATATGATCCAGGAAATTTTGGTCTATCTCATTATAGGGGCTGTCATTTTGAAGGTTGCTTTTTCGCTTTACAGATCATTGACTGTAAAAGATAAAAGCCTTTGCGGAAGCTGCGGTAGTTGTGATATTAAAGGTGAATTGAAAAAGAAGGGTAAACTGGTTTCTTATCACGAGCAACACACAACAGATAAATTTCGTTTTGGCGCTGATGAGATGAAATACCAACCGGAGAGATAAAAGAAGAGGCCACCGTGTTTCAGATGACCTCACAGAACCGAAAGAATCAAGATTTTGCCCTTCCGGGCCACCACCGGAAAAGGCTCATACAAACCTGACGTCCCGAATTCCGTCCCAAAAGCAACGGGGATTCCGTTATCCGTCGAACGCCGGAAATTGATCCAGGGATATTCGCGAGTCTTCCAGGTAATAGCCGATTAACAGGTGTTGCACATTTTTATTAAGGTTACAATAGTCCAAAAGATAATTGCTTTAAAACTCAAGTTCAATGAATTTAACTTCATAAGGCTTTAAACTGACAGAGGTCATCGTTTGCCCGGATCTTGTTCCCGTCGCATTGACTTCCGTCATTCGTTTGACGGGATGCTCCGGTA
>JBDKTZ010000355.1:0-4226 GCA_039679975.1 Prolixibacteraceae bacterium | reverse complement strand
ATGGCCCTGATTACGATGGTCTACACTTCTCTGGGAGGACTGAAGGCGGTGGTTATAACCGATTCGGTACAAACAGTCATTCTGATATTGGGGGCCTTACTGACGGTGTATGTGATTGCCGGTCAACTGGGATCTTTAACCGCTATTTTTCCCGTAAATTTATCTGAGCAATGGGGACCGGTTACCTGGGGGCTGGATTCTGAAAAAAGAATGACGGTGGGGAATGCCTTTCTTATGACTTTTGTTTGGTATATCTGTACAGCCGGATCGGATCAAATGGCTATTCAGCGTTATTTGTCAACGAAAGATGTCCGTGCGGCCAGAAAGACTTTTCGCGTCTCGGTCATCACGAATTTCCTTGTTCAGCTTGTATTGATCGTGGTGGGTCTGGCCTTGCTGGCCTATTTTACAAAGAGGCCTTATGAGTTAATGGAGGGGCAAACGGTTGCTGATTCTGCAGACACTCTTTTTCCAAGATTTATATTGATCGGATTACCTGTTGGCGTAACCGGTATCGTGATCGCAGGATTGGTATCGGCTGCTATGTCCAGTCTTTCTTCCGGACTGAGCTCTTCTTCGGCCGTCATATCGGAAGATATCATTAAGCGGTTTTTTCATTCAAAAAAAGAAACTGATTATTTAAAACAGGTCCGTCAGATATCCGTTCTTATTGGCTTCGCTGTGACTTTGTTGTGTTTTGGCGTTGGTTACGTCCAGGGCAATTTGCTGGAGGTGATTCTTAAAGTGGTTAACCTTTTTGTCGCTCCACTTTTTGTCCTGTTCTTTATGGCCCTTTTTATTCCGTTCGCCACACAGAAGGCCACTTTAACGGCCGGTATTGTGAGTACAGTTGTTGCCATCCTGATTGCTTTCTTCGAGATCTTTGGTTTGAAAGTACTTTGGATTGGACCCGTCTCTCTGGTTGCGGGAATTGTTGCGGGCGTTTTTCTCAGCTTTATTGAAACCAGACTCAATTATAAAACATCTAAATCTAAATCGGAATGAAGAGAAACAGAATTTTGATTAGTTTGATTTTACTGGGTATCACCTTTCAGGGGCTCACAGAAAATCTTCCCAAAGAAATTAAGGTAAGAAAGATTTGGGATCAGGCGGAACACAATGCATTTACCGATCTCATCCGGTTTAAGGGGAACTATTATTGTTCTTTCAGGGAAGGAACGGGTCATGTCCCGGGAACTGACGGAAAGATCAGAATACTGAAGTCAGCAAACGGACAGGACTGGAAAAGTGTTGCTCTTTTGGAAAGTGAAGGGTTTGACCTGCGTGATGCCGGGTTATCGGTTACTCCTGACGGCCGGATCATGGTGATTACAGGGGGATCAATTTATAAGGAAAAAAAGCTGTTGGGCAGGTGTCCGCATGTCTCTTTTTCGAATAAGTCGGGCACGAAATTTTCGGCGCCCCAAAAGGTTGTGATTGATCCTGAGATTGCTTCTTGGGGTGATTGGTTGTGGCGGGTGACCTGGTATAAGGGGACCGGTTATACGATGAATTACCAGATCGGGCCATTGGAACGGAAAGGGCCTACGGCAATGTACCTGATGAAAACGAAAGACGGGAAAAACTATGAGAAAGTCTGCAAGATAGACCTGGATGGATTCCCCAATGAAGCGGTTATCCGGTTTGATAAGAAGGGGGAGATGTTCGTGCTGATCCGCAGAGAACTGGACGATCAAATGGGAGTCTTTGCCAGAAGCAAAGCGCCGTTCACACAATGGAACTTTAAAAAGCTGAACAACCGCCTGGGAGGTCCGAATTTTCTGTTTACACCTGATGAAAGGATCATCGCAGGAACCCGTATCCATCAAGGGAACCTTGTAAATACGGGAATCCTGCTGGGAGATAAAGATGGGAATTTTAAGCAGATACTGGAACTTCCGTCGGGGGGTGATACCAGCTATCCGGGTTTAATTCTTGAGAAAAACAGATTACTTGTCTCTTATTATTCTTCGCACGAGGGGCGCTCATCCATTTATTTTGCAGAAATTCCCCTTTCCTGTTTGGAAGATAAAACAATGTCTGAGAAACAAGCTCATTAAAAATGGGAAGTATAGCGGACTTCCCATTCAGAGTTTGTCATACCTGATTGCACAGGATATCACTTATTTTCAAAATTAAGAACAAAACTATGAAAAAAAAGAATTTTTGGAACAGCACTTGTATTGGAGGAACTTCATTTGCATGCTTTCCCTGGTGGTCCTCCAGCTAATCGCAGTGAGGGAAGCGTTCGCCGATCCGGTACAGGAGAATGTCAATTTGGAATCACAACAAAAAAAGGTGAGCGGTACGGTTCGGGAAGCGACGGGTACAGCTTTGCCAGGTGTAACCGTTATGTTAAAGGGAACAGTTAGAGGGACTTTAACTGACAATGAAGGTAAGTTTTCAATAGATGTACCTGAAAATTCTGTTTTACTGTTTTCTTTTATTGGTTTTACCACAAAAGAGGTGGTGGTTACCGGAGAAAGTTTGAATGTGGTTCTGGAAGAATCGGTGGTGAAAATTGATGAAGTGGTTGCAGTTGGTTATGGTAGTTTAAAGAGCAGCCAGGTATCGAACTCGATCGCCAAGGTGAAGTCGGAGGATTTGGATGAACGCCCGACCAGCCGGATTGACCATGCCGTTGCCGGTAAACTTGCCGGTGTTCAGGTTCAGGAAGTCAGCGGGAGCCCGGGAAAAGGGTTGACCGTGAAAGTCCGCGGCGGCGGTTCGATCAATTATTCAACGGCACCCTTGTACGTGGTGGATGGATTTCCGATCAACAGCGGGTTGGATAACATTAATCCGAATGATATTGCATCCATTGAGGTATTAAAAGATGCCGCTTCCGCGTCGATCTATGGTTCACGGGGAGCCAATGGCGTGGTGATCGTCACCACGAAATCGGGGAAAGCCGGCAAACCGGTCATTCAGTTTGATGCCTATTACGGTATTCAGGAGCGTTTTAGCAAGGTTGATGTCTTGAACCGTGACGAGTATATTGATTTCGCGATTGAAGAGAGAAACAACACCTGGATCCTGCAAGGCGGAAAGGCCAGTGATCCGAACAGCGCGCGTACCAACGCGAATTACTGGATTGATCCGTTATGGTTGTCTGATCCTCAGTCGTTCCCGGATAATGACTGGCAGGAATTGATTTCCCGTTCAGCGCCTGTTCAGAATTACCAGATCTCCGCGACCGGTGCAAATGAAACGGTAAAGTATTACATTTCAGGAAATTATTTTGATCAGCAGGGAATTATTTTAGGATCGGATTATAAGCGGCTTTCTTTTTTGTCGAACGTGGAAACGAAAGTCGGCGACCATATCAGTATGGGATTGAATTTATCAGTCAGCTCAATGATAAAGAATGACTCTGACGGCGATGGAAACCAGGGGCCTGTAAGCCGTTCCGTGAGGGTTGCTCCGATTGTCGGACTGGAACAGCAGACCCAGTCGGGCGGCTACTATGCTTACCACGCTGCTTTCTATCTGAACCCCATTGCTTTGGCGACAGAATTGACAAACGAATCGAAGGGGCGAAATATCCGCGCCAATGCCTATGTCAATGTCGATCTGATGCAGAATTTAAGGTTCCGCACATCTTTCGGAGCCGATTTCATCAATGATCTTAACCAGTATTTCAAGCCTAACAATATCAACCGCGGTGTAGGACACGTCGGGAGTGCATCGACGGCCACCAGGGAAAATTACCTGAATGAGAATACCCTGACGTATGATCTGACCAAAGGGAAACTGAGCCTGAATGCTCTGGCGGGATTTACTTACCAGGAAGATAAGCTGACCAATACCAGCTTGTCGAAAAGCGGTTTTCCTGATGATGAAATTACCACGTTGAATATGGGAACTGTTCTGACCGCGGGGAGTTCTTCTGAAACGGCCTGGAGACTGATGTCGTTTCTGGGGCGTATCAATACATCCTGGGCCGATAAATACCTGATGACGCTGAGTATCAGGCGGGATGGCAGGTCCCGTTTCGGTGAAGACAACCGTTGGGGGTGGTTTCCGGCCGCGTCGTTGGGATGGCGGTTGTCACAGGAAAATTTTATGAAAGAATTCAGTTTTATTGATGAATTGAAATTGCGGGCCAGTTATGGTATTGCCGGCAATAACAATATCGGAGATTACGCGGCAATCGGAACACTGGCATCAACCAATTACACGTTAGGGACGAGCCAGGCCGTTGTTTCCGGATTTAGTCCCGGTTC